>JABHKC010000176.1 GCA_018692315.1 Bacteroidota bacterium
AATGTAGAACTTGAAACATCATATTTTATCGACACTTCTTTTTGGAGCATTTCATGGGATTTGGGTGATGGTGCACAGTTTTTTCAAACAAACTCACTTCAGTACAATTATCAGCAAATAGACACTTTTGGAATTTCGCTTTTCATCGAGGATAATAATGGCAGTATTTGCTCAATAAACCTGCATGATACAATAATAACTACCTGTTTAATAGACGATCTCGATTTTTCGATGCAGAGAGACAGTACAAATGTTTCATTCGAGACATCATACTTTCTGGATACTACTGAATATCAAATTATTTGGGATTTTGGAGATTCTACAAGTATTTCCAATCAAAACAATCCTACAAATTTTTATAATTATTATGGTTATAAAACTATCACACTTTCAGTGGTTTATCTGCCAGATGGCACTTGCAACAATCAAATTCAAAAAACTTTAAATGTGGATAGTATCCCTTGCATTCAGTCTGCCGAAATTGTGATTTATGAAAATGTTTATAAACATGCAATTTTTGAACTTTTGCCAAATGTAGATACCGTAAATTATAATATTTTATGGAATCTTGGCGATGGTATAACTATTGAAAATCAGTATCTTATCAATCATATTTTTCCATACACTAATATTTATGATGTTACTTGTCAGCTTTCGCACAAAGCAGATTCCAATTGCATTTTGATTATTGAAAAAGAAATTGACCTCGAATGTTATAACGATATAGGTTTCGATTATGAAATAGATTACGATACATGGCAATACGGTTGGAATGCTCTAGTTTGGGCATATGAGGTATATAACGAACCGCCAAATAGTTATGCCTTAAACTGCAATTGTGGCACTGGTGGCACTGGATATACGATGAATAACCACTGGCATTGGAATTGCCTTTATACTAATGTAGGCAATTATCCCATTTCTCTCACAGTTTACGATTTGGAAGATTCGACATGTTTTGGAAGCTACGGACCCATAAATATTACTATTGAAGAACCTGAATGCGATGTATATGCTGCAATAGGCAATGTTTTTCTTTTCGAATACGATAGTATGACAGTAATTGTACAAGGAGGAGGGAATCCTGACTTTTCTTACAACTGGACTTTTGGTGATGGTACATCTGGAGGTGGATATGAAGAATGGCACACATATTCCGACTATGGAGTTTATGAGATTTGCCTGACAGCAATAAACAATTTGGGTGTGGGCTGTTCCGAAACCGATTGTGAATATTTCACCCTCGGCACGCCAGGCTGCAACGATACTCTTGCCCTAAACTACAACCCAAATGCCGATTTTAATAATGGTTCGTGCATTTATAGCGGCACACAGTCAATTTCGCTACCACAAGGCTGGAGCATTTTTTCAACCTACATCGAACCTTACGAAAACAATATTGATAGTGTTTTTCAGGAAATTGTAGGAAATACTGTTTTGGTAAAAAACCAAATTGGTTTGGTCTATTATCCTCAATACTCAATCACATTACTCGATACTCTTGCTCTCGGCCAGGGCTATCAGGTGAAAATGTCAAGTGGCGATACTTTGAGTGTTACAGGAATAATTTGCCAGCCTCAAAACTCACCCATAACACTACAGGCTGGTTGGAGCATAATTGGTTATCTTCGACAGATACCTGCCGATATTTCGCAAATGTTTTCGGATATAACTCAAAACACTGAAATTGTGAAAGACGAACTTGGCAACGTTTACTGGCCACAATACAGCGTAAACAACATAGGCAATATGCTTCCCGGCAAGGGCTATCAGGTGAAGATGAATGTTGGAGATGTGTTGAATTATTAATTAGGAATTATGAGTTATGAATTAGAAATATTAAGCCAACAAATCCCCCTCCGCGATGGCTGGGGCATCTTCTCCACCTATCTCGAACCTTTAGAAAACAATTTCGATTCCATTTTTGCAGATTTAGATACCAACCTAATTGAAGTTTCTGATGAGTTTGGAAATACTTACTATCCTGATAGTAGTAACAACAGCTTGGATAGTATCACTATTGGCGAAGCTTATGAAATTAATGTTGACGATGCTGATACTTTAACGATTACAGGATTGCCGATTATTCCTGAGGAAACGGAATTGTTGATTGATTCTGGTTGGAGCATGGTGGGGTATTTGAGGCAAAATATTGATGATGTGGTTGAAGTTATGGCCAGTATTCACGATGATATTTTAATTGTCAAAAATGAAGTAGGTATTGTGTATTGGCCTGAATATTATGTATATCAGTTTGAAAAACTCACGCCCGGCAGAGGTTATGATATTAAAATGCAAGATACTATTCCGTTTTATAGTTTAATTTATATTCCAAATTCAAGCTCAAGCAAAAGTCATAACATAAAGAGTACACCAACATATTATAAAGATTATATCAAAACAAATAATAGTCTTGCAATCGGTATTCCAGACGATGCCTGGGAGATGTGTCCGGAAATTGGTGATGAGATTGGGATTTTGGATAGCCAAAACAATTTAGTTGGAAGTAATGTTTATCATGGTGAAAATCTACCAATTTGTGTTTGGGGAGACGACCATCTAACTAAAGAAAAGGATGGTTTATACTCTGAAGAAAGATTTACTATCAGATTATTTAGGAAACAGGAAAACAGTGAGGAAATCCTAAAAGTTGAAAGATGGAAGGAAGGCAGTAACCAATATGTTAAAGATGGAATATATATTGTTGGTTTAATAGTTTCAGAGCATTTTAATTCTTCTTCGTTTAAACTTTATCAGAACTATCCGAATCCTTTTTCTGAACAAACAACAATAAGATTTTACTTGCCTCAAAAATCTAATATTACAATTCATATATTTGATATATTTGGAAAACTGGTTAAAACAATACCTCAAGATGTATTTTATCAAGGAAATAATAAAATCATTATCAACTGTAAAAACTTAGACGCAGGCACATATTTTTATAAAGTCGTTTCAGGAAAATATTGTGCAACACGCAAAATGATTATAGTAAAATAAGTTTTAATAGTATTATAAATTTTGAATCATGAAAAAAATAAGTATTAGTATAATTTCTGTTTTGATTAATCTGTTTGCCTTATCTCAAGTTGAATTAAACTTTTTAAAATCTTATGGAAACACGGCAGATGATGTTGGACGTGGTATTACCATAAATAATTCGAATGATTATTATAATGTCGGTAATTTCATTGGCACACTTGATTTTGCAGATACATTACTACAATCGAATAGTTCTGAGAATGATATTTACATTGCAAGATTTAGTAGTACTGGTAATTTGATATGGGCAGAAAGAGCAGGCGGTACTTTAGGTGACCTGCCTTATGATGTTGTTAGCGATAATGACGGCAATTGCTACATAACCGGATATTTTAGAGATGTTTCGAGTTTTGGTGATACTTCAATAATTGCTCAAAATTCTATCAATGCAATGTTTCTGGCAAAATATGATTCTACCGGTATTTTTCAATGGGTTGAAAGTGCAGGCATTTCTTCAAATGGAGCTCAAGGTCTGGATATTCAAATTGATAACAATGGCAATTGCTATATTACAGGAATCATAAATGGAATATCCGATTTTGGAAGTACAACAATTACCAGTAATGGTAATAATGACGGTTTTGTTGCAAAGTATAATACTGATGGCGATTTGTTGTGGGTGCAAGGTATTGGAGGCAGTGGTGATGAAATTATTTATAGTATTAACATTGATGATAATGAATACATTTATTTTACAGGAGTATTTACAAATAACACAAACATTGGAGGTTATAGCTTAACTAATAATGGAAGTAAAGATATTTTTATTGGCAAGCTAAACAGTCTTGGAAATATTCTATGGGTTTCATCAGCCGGAGGTACATCCGTTGATTATGGTAGAGACATTGTTTCCGACTTTTCTGGCAATTGCTTTGTTGTTGGCTATTTTGGCAATGCAGCCTATTTTGGAAATCAAACAATTGTAAGCCAAGATGGCTTTGATATTTTTCTTGCTAGTTATAATAGTAATGGACAATTGAATTGGGTTTCAAGCATTGGTGGAGAAGGTCTTGATTATGCATATGGATTATCATACAGCGCAATGGGTGCTCTTTATCTAACCGGCAGATTTGATGATACTCTAAGTTTTTCAACACAATCACTTATTTCTAATGGCGGTAGTGATATATTTTTCTCAAAATATGACCTTTTGGGGAATTTTCTTTGGGCTGAGTCATTTGGCAGCATTGGATATGATGCAGCTATTAATATTGACGTTTCTGAAACCGGCACAATAGCTCTAACCGGCTACTTCCAAAACACAATGACAATAGACACAATTACGGTTTCGAGCAATGGCGGGAAAGATATTTTTGTTGCGAGTTTTGAGGATAATAATATAAATTATTGCGGCGTGCCAAATTCATATTTCAATACAAGTATCAATTATACAGAAATTTCAATTGAGCCATTTTATCCTTACGATACATCACTTTATTTTCTAAGCTGGCAAATGGGCGATGGCACCGAGTTTTATCAAATGACTTCTGTTCAGTAC
>JABHKC010000177.1 GCA_018692315.1 Bacteroidota bacterium
ATTTCCGCAGGCGATACTATTGGTTTATTTTATTACGATACAATTGGAGTTCTGCGCTGTTGTGGATATACAGAATTTGATGGAACAGGAGATACTATTAATGCTTCAGGGATAGATTCCGGAGCGATTATGAAATGTATTATTTTAGATGACAGCCAGGAGCAATTTTATATTCCGACAGTTTACAAGAATTCTGTAACATTAGATTTGGTTTACGATACAGCAAGCTCTGTAACAATAGACTACATGATAGTGAAAAGCCTCACTATCGACCAGTGGATTTCTCCGGTCTCAGCCTGCGGATTGGATGATAGCGTTGAAATAAAAATATCATTGACAAATACAGGGATTTATCCTGAAACCGAAGCATTTTATTTAAGTTATACTCTCGATTCAGGACAAAATTATTCAGCAACTGAAACACTAACAAGTCCGATACACTACAATCAATCAATAATATATACATTTGAAAATTTAGCGGAATTTGATTCTATCGGTGAAATGTGGCATTATTCTGCCGCGATAGCCGGAATTGACATTTTAGCATTTGATTCGTTAGAAAATTTTGCAATAGATACTACTTTAGAAATCTATACAAATTTATCCGATTTATATTGCGATTATGACTCTCTTGATAGAATGCTTACAGGCTTGCACGATGAAGACAGTGCAGTTTTCTACGGAGTTGCAGTATATCGCGATTTTATAGACGAAGACTCTACTTTCAGTTCGGAAGATTCAATCCGGGACTATTACTTTAATCCCGATGATGCTTATAATGGTTTTCATACCATTTATTATACAACACCAAGAAATACTGCCACACAATGCTTTTCAAAAATTAGTAAGGATATTGAGATTGTTTGGGGTTTAAATGCAGATTACAGAATGTCAAGCAACACTTTTTGCGAAGGAGAAGAATTAGAAATATCCTATGCCTCAAGATATGATACCATATATTGGTTAACTCCCGATTCAATACTACTTTCCGATAATGCTTTTCTTACAGTTGACTCTATTCTTTTTAAGGAAATAGATTCTCTTTTGATTAAAGTTAATGAACGTGGTTGTTGGGATAGAGCAAATCAACAGTTTCCTGAAATTTATCCTCCTTTTCATATTAAACCATTCGGTAACGATACTTTTGTAAATGCTTCATCTGATATTACATTATCAGTGCAAAATAGCGTATATGACAGATACTTATGGTACGATGGAGAAACTACCTCAACAAATATATTCTATAGTGATAGCATTGGAACATATGGATATAGTATATACTGGGTTGAAGCCAGAGACAATGTTAATGATTGTTGGTATCGAGATACTTTTTTGTTAAGAAGAGTTACAAACCAAGACATCCACCTCCGCGATGGCTGGGGCATCTTCTCCACATACCTCGAACCTTTAGAAAACAATTTCGATTCTATTTTTGCAGAATTGGATACTAATCTTCTTGAAGTTGCTGATGAGTATGGGAACAAATATTATCCTGATAGTATTACTAATGACTTGGATAGTATCACTATTGGCGAAGCATATGAAATTAATGTTGAAGATGCTGATACTTTGACAATTACGGGTTTGCCGATAATCCCTGAGGAGACAGAATTGTTGATTGATTCAGGTTGGAGCATGATAGGATATCTAAAACAATATGAGCTTGGTGTTGATGATATTTTTGGTTATATGTTAGAAGATACTGTAGAAATGATTAAAGATGAAATTGGACTTATATATTGGAAAGAATTTAACATTGATCAAATCGGTGATATGAATCCCGGAAAAGGATATGAGATATCTACAGCAGTCGAAGAGTTTTTCTCATATCCCCCAAATATTCCAAGTTTAAAGTATTATTCAGATTTTAAGAATCCACATCATTTTAAAAACGTTTCTATTTCTAACAATAATATGGCATTGGGAATTCCATATAATTCTTGGGCAATATTGCTGGAGATTGGCGATGAGATTGGAGTTTTTACCCAAGATAATGTTTTAGTTGGCTCAATTGTTTATACCGAGAAAAGCATGGGTATCACTGTTAGAGGGGATATTTCGACCACATTTGATTTAATAGAAGGATTGAGTTTAAATGAAGAACTTAAAATAAAATTATGGAAAAAGAACAAAAACTTAGAATATACAATAAAAGTTAATAAATGGGAGGAAGGAGACGGAAAATATATACCCAATAAAATTGCAATTGTTGCTGATTTTGAGATTTTGCCATATTCACAAGAATTTTCATTTATATCCAACCATCCAAATCCATTTTCCGATTTAACATATATTCAGTTTTATAGTCCAACTGAAGAAACTGTTTCATTAGAGGTTTTCGATTTGCATGGAAGAAGTGTTGTTCCAAACCAAATAATAAATTGTATTTCAGGAAATAATAAGATTATTGTAGATGCAAAGCATTTTGTATCTGGCATTTATGTAGGAGTGCTGAGGTCAGCAAATAATCAAATTAATTTTAAACTTAACTGCATAAAATAAAAGCCATGAAAAATATATTTATAATTATCACAATCTTACTAATATTTACAAGTAATATCATCTCTCAAACAAGCATTAACTGGCTAAACACTGGAGCTGGTACAAAAGACAATAGTGGAGCTGACTTAGCCATCGACAATGATGGGAATGTTTTTGTAACAGGAAAATATTTTGGAACTGTTCAATTTAATGATTCCGTACTTGCTACTTTAAATGACTTTTATTCCGATATTTTTCTAATTAGATACAATGATTATGGAACAATTGAGTGGGTTGAAAAAGCCGGAGTGGACTATAAAGATGACAAAGCATTAAGTATCAGTATTGATGAAACTGATGCGTTATATATTAGCGGAACATATTGCTATGGTGCATTGTTTGGTGATACCATTTTATATACAAATTCGGGAGGTTGGATTGAAGAAGGTTTTGTTGCAAGATATAGCAAGTCAGGTAGTTTTTTGAAAGCAATAACTCTAAACTCTTCTGACATTGCCTTATATGGAATAGATGTTAAAAATGATTATTTAGCAATTTGTGGAAATGTAGGTCCTACCCTTTTCATTGGAAATGATACTTTCCCACGTCAACTTAATGTTAATTATGGATATGAAGATATTATTTTTGCACAATTTGATACTAACATAAACTATCAATTAGGAAAAAGATATTATTCCGATAATATCTATGATTGGGAAGTTGCACTATCATTATCAATAGATGCAGAAGGATCAAACTATTTGACTGGATATTTTCCTGCGGAATTGTATGCAGACCAATTTACTCTTATTGCAACAAATACAACACAATATTCAATATATAATGATATTTTTATAATAAAACATGATAGTCTTGGAAATGTAGTTTGGGCAAACTCTGCCGGAGGTTCTCTACACGACTACGGTCGAGACATCACCACAGACCAAAACGGAAACTCCTACATCACCGGTTATTTCCAAGGCACTGCAACTTTTGGCAATCAATCGATTACAAGCACCGGCGGCTACGATATTTTTGTAGCATGTTGCAGCAATTCCGGTCAGTGGCAGTGGGTTGTAAGTGCCGGTGGAACGGGCGACGACCAAGCTTTTGGAATTTCTATGAACGAGCTTGGCGGAATATACATAACCGGACGATTTGAAAACACAATAAGTTTTACAGGTCAAAGCAAAACATCGAATGGAGGCACCGATATTTTCCTTGCAAAATACGATTTGTTTGGAAGTTTTCTATGGGCAGAAACTTTTGGCAGTACTTCCGACGATGGTGCAAACTCAATTGATGTTTCCGAAACCGGATTAATTGCCCTCACCGGATATTTCCAAAACACAATGACAATAGACACAATCACGATTTCGAGCAATGGCGGAAAAGATATTTTTGTGGCGAGTTTTGAGGATACTTATATCGATTCTAATTATTGTGGCGTACCAAATTCGTATTTCAATACAAATGTTAATTTTACAGAAATTTCAATTGAGCCATTTTATCCTTATGACACCTCACAATATTTTTTAACATGGCAAATGGGCAACGGAACAGAATTTTATCAAATAACTTCTGTTGAGTATGATTATCAGGCAATTGATACCTTTTCTATTGTTTTGAATATTCAGGACAAAAACGACAGTCTGTGTTTTTTAAATATTTATGATACCATTGTAACTACTTGTATAGATAATCTTGATTTTTCAATGCAAATAGACAGCACCAATATATCGTTTGAAACATCAATCAATTTGGATACAAATTTCTATCAAATTATTTGGGATTTTGGCGATTCCACTAGCACGGCGAATCAAAACAATCCTGTGCATTTTTATAATTCATATGGTTATAAAACCATCACACTTTCAGTAGTTTATTTGCCCGACAACACTTGCAACCAACAAATTCAAAAAATTATTAATGTCGATAGTGTTACCTGCATCCAGTCTGCCGAAATTGTGATTTATGAAAATGTTCATAAACATGCAATTTTTGAATTGATTCCATACATTGATTTAACCAATTATGATATTTTATGGAATCTTGGCGATGGAACAATCATTGCAAATCAGCAACTTATCGACCATACTTTTCCATCAACAACAAATTATGAAGTAAGCTGTCAGATTTCGCACAAAGCAGATTCCAATTGTATTTTGAATGTTGAAAAAGATATTGACCTTGAATGTTATGATGATATCGGTTTCGATTATGATGAACATTTATATGAATGGTGGGGTGGATGGGAATTTGTTGTATGGGCATGGGAAGTTTATAATGAACCACCAAATAATTACGCACTTGTTTGTGATTGTGGAAATGGGGATGTCGATAGTTTAGTAAATGATGGTGAATGGTATTGCGATTATGATTTGGCAGGAAATTATGAAATTTCATTTTATATATGGGATTTGGATGACTCGACTTGCCATGATGATCTTGGAAGTTTTACAGTAACTGCTGAAGAGCCTGATTGTGATGTATTTGCAAGTTTTAGTGCTTCACTTGTTTCATTTGATACTATGGCAGTTTTTGTGTCAGCCGGAGGCAACCCTGAATGGGGTTATAATTGGTCTTTTGGAGATGGTTCATACGGAGGTGATATATCGGATGAACATATTTATTCAAGCTATGGTATTTACAACATTTGTCTGACTGCCCATAATTATTATGGAGTAGGTTGTTATGATACCGATTGCCAGACTTTCACCCTCGGCACACCCGGTTGCAACGATACGCTTGCGACAAATTATAACCCAAATGCTGATTTCAACAACGGATCCTGCATTTATGCCGGAACACAGCCAATTTCGCTACCTGCAGGCTGGAGCATTTTTTCTACATACATAGAGCCTTACGAAAACAATATTGATAGTGTTTTTCAAGAAATTGTTGGCAACACGGTTTTGGTAAAAAACCAAATCGGTTTGGTCTATTATCCTCAATACTCAATCACACTATTAGATACTCTCGCTCTTGGTCAGGGATATCAGGTGAAAATGGCAAGCGGCGACACCCTGAATGTTACTGGAATAATC
>JABHKC010000178.1 GCA_018692315.1 Bacteroidota bacterium
TAAAGTGCAATTATCGTTTCTGTAAATTCGCCTGTATTCCATTCGTATTCTGGAGTTCCGTAAATGCTTGTAACTGTTGCATCTAAGGTTATAGGGCTCGTTGCACAAAGTCCCGAGACATTCATCCCGAGATTTGGTTCTATTTCGTTGTATTCTACTACTATATTTTCCGAAATAGTTCCGCATTCATTAGTAATCTCAACTGTATATGTGCCGGGTTTATCAATCAAAATAGTTGGCAGAGTATCTGTGTATGTGTATGTTCCCAAGTCTGCTGTCCATAGAAAAGTGCAGCCATCATTGTATGATAAATCGTATTCCATTGTGCTATCAGAACAGAGAATTGCAGGGCTCGGACCGAGGTTTGCCCAAGGTAGATAATTAACAATGATGGTTTCATAAACTGTATCGGAAAAATTTCCAATAAATGAAATACATTCTATAAGATATGTTCCCGGATCGTAAATAAAAATTGGATTATTGTCAATATGATTTTGCCAAATTGGAGATGTAGAAGGATAGTTGAAATTCCAATATACAGAATCCACATAAGTTGCCCCTAAATGGAAATAAGTGGTATCAGTATAACAACTTGTTTCGATAGAAAATACTGCAGATGCAAAAAAACTTGTTATAAATGTTGGCAAGCCATACTTGCATCCTTCAGATATAGAATTAGTTGGAATATCTAAAAAAACAGCATCGAGTGTAATAAAAGGAACAGCATCATTAGGATTTTCAATACATGCTAACCAAGGCTCACCATATCTCGCCAAATAAATTTTCTGGTCTGGTCCTAATTGACAAGCACCTCCATCTCCAGTTCCTAAATTGCCAACAATTTGATGAGAATTAATAAAGTTTATAGTATTGGGTAATTCGAATAGATCCCACCGGTGAATTGCAGTTTGATTTGCACAAACCCCATATAGATAGTGTTCATCAGGTGAAAATTCAGAACCATATGCACCCGAAAAACCTACCAATTCTATTGGATTAGACAAAATACCGCTTGTATTATCAAAATCAAATAATTCGAAAATGTTACTACCATATTTTACAAGTACGACCTTACTTCCACTTGGAGAAGCTTTCATATATCCACAAAAGCTAACTCCTGTTAGTGATGATCCTACGCTGGTACTAACATAAGCATTTACATCAATTGGAGCACTTGAAATAAGGTAGGAGCGAAAGGTATTGTTTCCCCACTCGTGAACTATAACCCAAATATCTGTGCCATTTGCATGTTTTACGGCAGTTATTTTTTCAGGCGAAGTATTTAGAATTGAAATATTTTTTTCAAGCGGGTCAACATCGCCCAATCCGCCATTAGCAGTCATATCAACTTTTGAATATGCCAAACCTCCCGGCCATAGCTCACCATCAACAGTAAAAATATAATAAATGTTGGGACTCAAAGGTTTTGGAATAATTACTCCTGATTGTGTTGAAGTGGAATTTCCTGTTAATCCATATCCATTTGGCATTTGATTCATATTTGCATCCCAAACGCTAGTTCCGTCTGTGAAGAACAATAGATTGCAATTTGCATCGCTTATAGTTGCAACTCCTTCATTGGTAATTAAAGGACTACCTTCGAAGGCAATAGGTGTGTTTGTTGAATTGCACCAGGATACTCCGGCATTTTGCCCAAAAATCCAATTACTCCCTTCTCCATTTTGTGCAAAATTATTCGATACAAAAATTACAATTAAACAAAATGTTAAAATTTTGATTTTCATAATACAAATATTTTTATCAAATTCTAAAAATAGACTTTTTTTTTGATAAATCGTTGCCTGTATTAATGATAATAAATTCGTTTTCTTTTTTAAGAAAAATTGCTTCTTATGCTTAAAATATTTGTTTTCTCAGGTCAAAATTGCATAGAAATACCAAAACATAAATTTACATTTTTACAATCTTTTTTGTAAACATCCCTTCATCAGTTTCAATTTTTAGAAAATAGATACTTTTGTCAAGGGAATTTAAGTTTAAAGATATTTTTGATTTTTCGTAATGTTTCTGCAAAAGAATTTTGCCGCTACTGATTTCGCAAATTGAAAGTTCGTTTATTTTAAAATTGGATTCTATGAAAATGTATGAATTTGTAGGGTTAGGAAATATTTGAAAATCAATTATCTTAGCATCTTCTCGTAGGGTTTGTAGAATTATTGAAATTTCAACTATACTTGTATCAAAAACAGCCTCGCAACTATCTGTAACTATTTGAGTTACAATATAGTTTCCTTCGGAGGCATAAGAATGTTCAGGGTTTTGAAGATTTGATGTACTACCATCGCCAAAATCCCAGAAATAATCAAAGGAGTTTGTTGAGCTATCGGTGAAAACTACATCCAAATCGTTAATAACAAAATTAAAACTTGAAATAACATTTTGAGTTTCAAGTATTTCTACAAACAAATCTCGCGATTGGGATGGACATAGATTATTTGTGTTTATTCCAAGAGTAAACCCACCGTTAAAAATATCGTCAATTGAAGGAGTGTAAAATTCCGGCGAAAGAATGCCATTTCCTGAACTTGACAAAATTCGAAATCCTAAATCAGGAGTTAAAACAAAATCTTCGTTTGGACAAATTTTTACACTGCCGAGAGTAATATTCCACTCAGGCAAACTATCTAATACAGTGCTTGTTGCAATTGCTTGAAAATTTTCGGCATCAGCCTGATTGATTGTTCCATAATAAGGAATAGAATTTAAACTATCCTGAAAAATGCTTGAATAAAAAACACAAGCTGCCAAATAGCTTCCCTCTGCATTAGGATGATAATCGTCCGTAGCATACAAGTTTAGCAATGGAAGTTGTTGTCTTGCAGTTTTCCATGCCATTCCAACAGGCGAAATAAGTGCACTCAAAGAATCTGCGATTTCAGTATATCCTTCTCTAAGTCGTTGTTGCATAGCTTCGTAAGAATCTGTTCCTCCTTGTTGAAGAATTCCAAGGTCGCCGTTTTTATGTCCCCAAGTCATAAAGAACATTGTTTCCGTACATAAATTATTTTGATGGATCAATTCGTCTAATAAAATAGCATAGGGATACATTTGAGTTTCCCTTTCGGGATACCATGAAGGAAGCTGGCTTTGCTCCTGTAGAACTACAAAATCCCAATCTTTAGAGTTGATTTTGTCAAGCGTTTGTTGATAAACACTATGTTGTTGAAGGGTATATCCTCCCGGCGTACTTTGATCTACAAAAACAGTTTTCCCTGCTTCTGTTGCCAATTCTCCAAATGTTGTTGGCATATTATTAAAAAATGAAAAACTATTTCCAATAAACAAGATTTTTGTGGTGTCGCCTTGCGAATGACTAACTGTTGAAACTAACAAGACAATCAATGTAGTAAATATAAAATTAAATTTCTTTCTCATTTCAAAACCATCTCAATTTATAAATCAATAAAATTCAAATCAAAAGTATTGAAAAAAATTGAATTCTTGATGATTTCATTAACAATTCTTTTTGAGATATTAATTACAATTTTAGTACAAACATTCAAAAATTATTCATGTGAAATTGGCACAATTGCTGGGTTCGGGTTTACTGTAATTGTTAAATTTATTGTAGTTGAACATCCGACTGAATCAGTGCCTGTAATTGTGTAAATTGTTGTAATTGCCGGATTTGCGGCTGGGTTTGCAATGTCAGGTAAATTTAAGCCGGTGCTTGGTTGCCACAAATAAGAACTTGCTCCTGAAATCAATAAATTAACAGTTTCTCCAAGACAAATTTCGGGATCGACAGGTGAAACTATTAAATCGGGGACAGCTAATTCAACAATCGTAATAGAATCAATAATTTGACATAAGTTTGAATCGCTGATAGTTATACTATAGGTCCCTGAAAACAGATTTGTCAAGTCTTCAGCTGTGCTTCCATTCGACCATTGAAACGAGTAGGGAGTGATTCCTCCAAAAACTGAAATGTTTATGAAACCAGAATTTGTATCTGCACAAATACTTTCGCTCGAAGTGTAAGTGAAGTAGGAACTATCAGGCTCCGAAATTGTTGTGAAATCGACAATATTACATTCGTTTGAATCTGTTATGAAAACGAAATAAGTTGCCGGCAACAACGAATCTATATCCTCCGAGGAATTGCCGTTAGACCATAAAATTGAATAGGGAGCTGTTCCTCCTATAACAGATAAATCTATTGAACCGTCCGCAATACCATAACAACTAACATTTGATATGTCGAAATCGGCATTTAATTCTAATTCACTGATTTTTGATATGAAAATATCTTTATCGCCAGAGCTGGAAAGTGAAATTGTATCAAAATCTAAGGTATTCTCAAATTCTCCGCAAACAAAAATATTCGTGGAGTTATCTGTACAAATAGCATTTCCTATATCAGAACCTTGCCCAGTGCCCTCCTCAATCCATAAAACTGTTCCGGCTGTGTTTATTTTTGAAACGAAAACATCCATATCAGTAGCCCCTGAAATTGCATGATTTCCGAAACTGAAGGAATTTATGTAAGAGCCTGAAATATATGAATTTCCGTTATTATCAGTAAAAATACTTCCTGAACTAATTTCACCGGAACTGTTAGATTGTTTAAGCCATTCTATTCCACCATTAGTGGAGTATTTTGCAATAAAAAAATCGTTAATACCAGAACTATTGATTGAAAATCCTGAAAAATTTGCTGTGCCATTAAAATGACCAAAAACATATGTATTTCCCGATTGGTCGGATGAAATTGATATTCCTTCGTCTGTTGCTATTCCACCTGCTTGTTTTGCCCAAAGAAAAGTGTTGGAATTGTGATACTTAGCAATAAATATATCTTTGTTTCCAAAGCTTGTAAAATTTGTACTTCCAATGCTTATTGAATCTTCAAAATAGCCGGTAACTATTATATTATTTGAGATATCAATTGTTATTTCGTTTGCCGCATCGTTGAAAGCTCCTCCTTCGTCGATAACCCATTGCAGATTGCCCAGACTATTATATTTTGCAATGAAAATATCTTCGGATCCATTACTTGTAATATTAGAAAAGCCAAAATTTGCTATGTTCTGAAAGTTTCCGCAGATATAGGCATTATTTGATTGGTCTATAGCAATTGAATTTGAAATATCGTTTCCCGAACCACCGGCTTTTTGTGCCCACTGATAAGCTCCCTGATCATCGAATTTTGCAATAAAAATATCGCTGCCACCAGAATTGCTTAATAAATTTCCATCGAAACTAATTGAGTTATAAAAATATCCCGTTATATATATATTGTTTGCTGCATCAATGGCAATGTCTTCGCAGTACTGATTATTTGCACCATTTGCTTGTAAAGCCCAAATTGTATTACCATCAGAATCGTATTTTGCAACAAAAACATCTGTTCCTCCGGTGCTGATTAAGCTAATTCCTCCAAAAGTGGCAGTTCCCGAAAAATGACCTGTTGCATAAACATTGCCATTGTCATCGCAAGCTATACTTTTTGCAATATCTTCGGCAGTACCGTCATTTTGCTTTGCCCAAATCCAAACAGGGGAGCTACAATCGAAAGCAAAGATTTCTGTACTCAAAGTAGCAATACATCCATTATTGTCAGTAACACTGACTGAATATGTTCCTGGAGGCAAATTTGAAATATCTTCGGTAGTAGCTCCGTTCGACCATAAAAATGTGAAAGGAGAAACACCATTTGTAATTGTTAAATCAATTTCTCCATCAGAGGATAAACTATTGGTGATTTGTGTAATGTTAGCACTTAGAACTATTCCGGGTGGTTCGGCAAGAAAAAAAGTGTCGATTTGAATACATGAATGTTGATCGCTAACACTTAGATAGTATGTTCCCGAATTTAGATTGTTTATATTCTGGCTTGTGGCTCCGTTTGACCACAAATAATTATATGGCGAGAAACCATTAGAAGCAAAGATATTAATTTCTCCGTCGTTATTTCCAAAACAAGAAACTTGAAATCCATTATAGTCTGATACAGATGATAAAATAATTATTGCATCGGGTTGAGTAAGAATTATAGAATCTGACTGAATTACTTGATTTGTAGTAATTAAGGAAGCCAGAGCGCTTATTCCATTTCCTACATAATTTCCTTGATTAGGGAAACCAATAGTTTGGTAAGTTGGAGTGGCATAATATTCATATCCACTTAAGTTGTCCCATATTATCCATTTAAAAACTTCAAAATTTTCAAACCCATTGTCGAAACCTGCTTCGGCTCCCCATGTTGTAATAGCATCGGTGTTTCCTGTCCATTCAATATATCCACCACAATTAGTGTATCCCGCAGAATCGTAGAAAACTCCAATTAAACTACCGGAGCTTATAGAAGCTCCATTTACCTCGATATTTATTGTGTTTTGTATCAAAATTGTATGATTTGCTGATGTCTGGTTTACATACCAACTTATATTTGAATTTGCTATAATCTCAGCAGAATCGGAATAAAATTCACAAGAGTTTGCATCAGTTACAGTCAAATTATAAACTCCTGCCGGAATATTAACTAAATCTTCGGTAGTCTCTCCGTTAGACCATAAATATGAATATGGAGTAAGACTTCCACTCACAGTAATGTCGATAGTTCCATCCTCTGCACCATAGCAGGAAACCGAATATCCATCGAAATCAGATAGAGAATAAATAAGCTCAATGGGAGGGGGTTGAGTTAGATTTGCATAAGTAAATGTAGCCTGCGTACAAGTTGCCGATAATGATTCAAGTGCACTAATTCCGTTTGAGGTAAAATTTCCGAGTTGAGGAAATCCGCTGGTTTGATAGCTTGCAACTGCCTGACATTCAGCACCAGTTGAAGCGTCCCAAATTATCCATTTAATCTCTTCGTTTGCAGCAAATCCGTTATTCATACCTTGCTCTGTTCCCCAGGCTGTTATCGAAAAAGTAGTTCCTGTCCATTGAGCGTAGCCTCCACAATTTAGGCTTGTACCCGAATTGTAAAATACTCCTATATAATCTCCTGCTTCAACAGGCATTCCATCAATGCTTGCATTAATTGAATTTTGAACTAATATAACATGATTTGATCCCGTATTAAAATAGGTCCAATTTGGAATAGTATCTATTAGCAATTGCGAAGAATCAGAAAAAAGAGTGCAATTATTTTGGTCTGTAATCGACAGAAAATAAAATCCTGCTGTCAGACCACTTATATCTTCGCTGGTTGCACCATTGCTCCACAGAAATGAATAGGGAGAAACACCTCCTTCGGGAGTAATATTAATATATCCTGTATTTTCACCATAGCAACAAATTGAGTATCCATTGCATTCAGAAATTTCAATGCTTGCAATCAAATCGTCTGGTTGATTGACATTAACTAAAGTTTGAAATAGCGATGTGTCATTTACTGTAAGTGAAGCTAAGCCTGAATTTCCATTATCAAAATACAAACTATCGTTAGAAAATACTCCGGTCAAATCGTAGATTGCTTCTCCTGTGTATATATAGCCAAGTGTAGATTGCCAAATCTTGTATTGAAACTTTTCGTAGGGAGCAAAACCATTGTTTAATCCTATTTCGGAACCATATGCAATCAATGCTATGGATGTTCCATTCCACTGTACATATCCACCACAAGCGAGAGTTCCTAACGAATCGTAAAAAACACCAATATAATCTCCATTGCTAATTTGAGTTCCTCCGATGGAAACATTAAATGAGCTTAAAATAACAATTGCATGAGAGTTTATGGTTGAGGAATAGTTCCATGGCATTGTTTGAGAGCTTTCGCCAATAAATCCATCGAAGCTGCAATTGTTTGCATCAGAAACTATTGCATAATATGTTCCAACACCAATATTTGCTAAGTTTTGAGTTGTTGCTCCATTTGACCACATAAATGAAAATGGTGAAATTCCTCCGGAAACATTCAGGTTTACAATTGCATCTTCTGCACCAAAACAACTTACATTATAGCCATTGAAATCGGTAATGACAGAGGCACTTGCAATAATTTGGTCAGGCGAATTTAATAGAATGTTTTCCACTACTATACAAGAATTATTGTCGGTAACTGATACAAAATAGTTACCTGCTGTAAGGTTCGACCTATTTTGAGATGTTTCTCCATCGTTCCATAAAAAACTATATGGTGTATTCCCTCCGTTTACCGAAAGGACTATAGCTCCATCATTGTTTCCAAAGCAAGAAGTATGATAACCATTGTAGTCTGAAAAGTTAAATGTAATATTCATTGAGTCCGGCTGACTAAGAGTTATGAAACCGGCTTGAACAGTATCTGAAAAAAATGTACAAGCATTTGCATCAGTAATCGTCAAATTATATTCACCTGCATTTAGATTGCTTATATCTTCGGTAGTTTCACCATTCGACCACAAAAATGAATATGGAGAACTTCCTCCGGAAACAGTAATATCAATAGTTCCATCATTAGAACCTGGACATGATACTGAATACCCGGAATAGTTCGATAATGTATATGTAACATTTATGAAGGTAGCTTGAGTTAAATTTGCATAAGTTTCAGCGGAGAGCACACAATTTGCCACCAATGATTCTAGTCCGCTAATTCCATTCGCAGTAAAATTTCCAAAATGCGAAAATCCTGCAATTTGATATGAAACACTTGCATGACATTCTATTCCTGTAGAAGCATCCCAGATTATCCAATTTATTTCTTCATTTGCTGCAAATCCATTATTCAGTCCGGCTTCTGTTCCCCAGGCTGTTACCGACAAAGTATTCCCTGTCCATTCTTCAAAGCCTCCGCAGTAGTAACTTCCGTTTGAAAAATAAAAAGCTCCAATATAGTCTCCTGCTTCAATTTGAATTCCATCAATTGTAATTGGAATAGAATTTTGTATTAAAAAAATATGATTGCTACCTGTATTTGAAAAAGTCCAGCCCGGAACAGAATCTATCACCATTTGCGAAGAGTCTGTGTAAAGAGTACAATTATTTTGGTCGCTAATAGTAACACTATAAAAACCGGCACTGATTCCATTTAAATCTTCGGTTGTTGTTCCATTTGACCAAAGATAAGAATATGGTGAAATACCACCTTCGGGCGAAAGATTAATAAATCCATTGCTATCTCCATAGCAACAAACTGAATATCCGTTGCATTCAGAAATTTCTATGCTTGAAAACATTTCTGTTGGCTGACCAAGAATTGCTAATGTTTGAAACATTTCTGAATCATTTACGGTTAATGAAGCTAATCCGGAGTTTCCATTATCATAATAGGTACTGTCATTTGCAAATATTCCAGTTGTGTCGTATTCAGCTTTGGCTGGGTAAATGTAACCTAATGTAGATTGCCAAATTTTATATTTGAATTTTTCATTCATTGCAAAACCACTATTGAGGCCTGCATCGGCTCCATAAGCAATTAATGCAATTGATGTTCCAGTCCATTCTACATAGCCGCCACATGCAAGTGTTCCGAGAGAATCGTAAAATACACCAATATAGTCGCCATTAATAAGTGATGCTCCTCCTATAGAAACATTGAATGTGCTTAAAATAATTATAGCATGTGAATTTATCGTTGTTGAATAATTCCATGGCATTGTTTGCGAACTCTCGCCCTCAAATCCATCGTAAATACAATTGTTTTGGTCGGAAATTAATGCGTAATAAGTTCCTACTCCAACATTTGTAAGATTTTGACTTGTTGCGCCATTAGACCATGAAAATGAATATGGTGGAATCCCACCGGAAATATTTAGTCCAATAGCTGCATCCGTAGCATTATAGCAGCTAACATCATAGCCATTATAATTTGTTAATACTACAGCTGCTGCATTAATTTCTTCCGGTGCAGTAAGTTCTATGGTTTCTATTGAAAAACAAGAATTACTATCGCTTGTAGCAACAGTATAGATTCCTGCGGGCATATTTGTTCTGTTTTGATCACTTGCTCCATCAGACCACAAAAAATTGAAAGGGCTTGTTCCATTAATTGGATTTATAATTATGAAACCGTCTGAAGCATTTACACAACTCACCTCAAATCCACCATATGATGATGTTAAAACTGATAAGAGCGGAACCAAGTCAATTTGTACGATTACGGAAGTATCTGCACCCTCCAAATTTGAAACTATACAGAGATAATCTCCAATATTACCGAAGGAGACAGTATTTATATTCAAAATGCTATCGTTTGCTCCAGAAATGTTGCTTCCATCGAATTGCCATTGAAAACTCATAGGGGCACTACCGGTTGCCGAAACCGAAAAGCTAATATTGCCTCCAATACATGTTAATTGGTTTTGTGGCTCCACAATTATTTCCGGAATTTGTTGTGTGCTCCGAGATTTGATAATTTCATTTTTTTTATTGTCATTTGAAGCTTCAAACGCAAAACTATCTGAAAAAGAATCTGATTTTTGTTCCTTAAAAAAAGAGTAATTCATATTATTATTTGCTACTTGCAAGGATTTTTTTTGAGAAAATACACTGCCCGCAAACATTAATAATAAAATACAAGTTTTTATTTTAAACATATAAATAATCAAATATTTCTATACAAAAGTATGATAATATTTTTTCTCTTAATAAAAATTTGGCAATTTGAAATTATTATGCTGAACAATATATGTCTCAATCCTAAGAAGGCAGATATCCCACCGATCTTGAGAATTTGAAGAGAATTCTGTATTCTCAGGAATGCGAATTGGTTTAATTTATCAGATGAATAGAACAAAAAAAACTTTGTGATATTGACAAATATTAAACGAAAGTCCTGAAAGGAAGGATTGTTATAGCTCAGGTTGTAAACCCTGAGAATGTTATACCATCACCATTTTTATGAAGCCTGAAAGACTTATTGAGTTTTTAATAGTTAATCAATTTATCAGTAAAAATGATACCATCAACATTAATTTTCAGGATATAGACTCCAGCAGGAAGAAACTTTGTTTCAATTTTTGCATTATACACAAGATTATTAAACTCTTGTTTTTTTATTAATAAACCTGATGTGTTAAATATTTCATAGTATGAAATTTGATTTTCTGATTTAATGAAAACATCTTGCTCATTTGCAGGATTTGGGTAAATCTGTATTCCGTTTTCTCTTGCTAAATTATTAGATATGTTAGTGTTACTACTATCAACCACCAAAAATTGTCCCATCATACCTCCATCTTCATGAACTAACATATGGCAATGATACATATATGGAATCTCAGTATTTGCAAAATCATCAAACTTGGCAATAAACCTAACTGTTTCCTGATGTTTAATCAAGATTACATCTTTTCTTCCCTGCTCACTTAATGGCGGAGCAACTCCATTCCTGTCAAGCACAAAAAATTGCACATCGTGAATATGAAAAGGATGAGCAATAGCTGATTGATTAAAAATACTCCAAATCTCTATGTTATTCAAAGGTATCGTATAATTAATTACTTCCATATTAAAACTTTCTCCGTTGATATGAAACAAACCGTTGAGTTGACTTGATCCCATAGATTCAGGTGTAAAAGTAAGTGACCTTGTAATAACTGCTTCAGATTCAGGAATAGGGACAACACTAACTAAATTGGAAGGGATAGTGTTTACAGGATTTGCGGTTTGTGCAATTACTGTAAATTGCATTAAATTGTAATCAGCACCATTGATAGGGTTTGGTTCATATCCATCTAAGGTCATCATTGTCATATGTCCAGGATAGCTTGCTCCATAAATTCCATTTGGTAACTCCGAAGCATAACTTTTTAATTCCATAGTTTGCCCTTGCATATTGTTGAAATCAATAAGAATCTCTACTCTTGCACCTGGAGGTAGCTCAAGACGTGTTAGTGTAATAGCACTACTTAATAAACCACCATCTGATCCAATCTGATAAAATTCTGTATTATTTGACAAACCAATATTCAAAACCCTTTGAGATGTACCGTTGAGTAATCTAAACCTGACCACCTGTGCAGGAACATCCAGATTTGCATCTATGGTTGCATTAACCATTACAATATCATCATTATTTGAAGGTACGATAACTTGATTATTACTATCAAAATCTTTTGTCTGAATAGCTAATGGAAAATCATCAACTCCATAAGTCCTTGGGAGTACCAATGCTGCTTCTTCCGAATCGCGAACCAATACAAAACCGGCAATTCCCTTAGACACATGTTCATTTGTTCTCATGTGCAGGTGGGGATGATACCAATAGGTGCCGGCTTTATCCAAAACTGTAAATATGGGATTCCATATTGCATTTGGGAGTATTATTGAATGAGGACCACCATCATTTTCGGGAGCTACATGCATTCCATGCCAGTGAATGGTAGTAGTATCTCCAAGCTGATTATTAATACTAATATTTACTTCATCACCTTTATTCATGATCAATGTTGGACCAAGAATGTTTCCATTAACACCCATGGTTTGCGTAATGTCGCCAACAAGAAATTGGTGTGTGCCATTTTGTAGAGTAAGGTTGAATTGTGTCCCTGAAATTGTATCCGGAATAATTAATTGATTTTGGGCGAGCAATACACCCGACATTAAAGTAAGAAATATAATTAAAACTGATTTCATCATTTTCATAGTTTATCTATTTAAAAAAAAATAATGTCAAATAACTTAAAAATAATATAATTACTTGCATGAAATAAATGTAAATATTTGTTAATTAAGCATCAATTTTGTGTAATGCCATGAAATTTAATCAATTGTAGTTTTGAAAGATTCAAATTTAAGATGTAGTTTTTAGTCAAGAAACAGATCCATATTATGGTTTGAGAAAGTGATACACCACCTCTAATTCAAGTTTAATTTGGTTTTCTTTAATCGAAAATTTTTGCCACATGTTATAAAGGGGACTTCTAAAAATAGTAAATCTCAAGGCGTAAGAAATTTGCATTTTTAGAGGTTTCCTAAACTTAGAGCAAAGGTTTTGAGAAAACAATTATTCTTTCAAATAGAAATTCTTTCTCTAAAAAACTCAAAACTTTAGCTTGACAATCATTTTACTTAACAAACTTCACAAACATTTAAAACTTTCAACTTTTCAAACTTTCAACTTATCTTTGCCAAAATGGAATGGTACATTATTTTAGCCTTAATTGGAGCCGGATTTTTGGCTGGTTTTATCAATACGCTTGCTGGCAGCGGTTCTTTAATTTCTTTACCACTTTTAATGTTTCTCGGATTGCCTGCAAATGTTGCAAACGGTACGAATAGAATTGCAATTCTACTGCAAAATATTATTGGAGTTGGCAGTTTTAAACAACAAAAAGTTCTGAATTTCAAACAGGGAATTTGGTTAGCAATTCCTGCAATTGTTGGTTCAATAATAGGTGCCCAATTTGCGATTTCACTTAGTGAGGAAATCATGAGCAGAACAATCGGTATTTTGCTGATTGTTATGTTTTTGCTAATTGTCTTTAAACCAGATATTTGGATTAAAGGGCAAGCAGGTATAATGGAAAAGAAACCCGGATTTTTACAGATCGTAGTTTTCTTTTTTATAGGAATTTATGGCGGATTTATCCAGGCCGGTGTTGGTTTTTTCCTTTTGGCCGGATTAGTAATGGCTGCCGGTTTCGACCTTGTAAGAGCAAATGCCGTCAAATTATTTATAGTTCTACTTTATACACCTTTTGCATTGTTTGTTTTTATAATTAATAGTCAGGTAGATTACAAATACGGATTTATTCTTGCAGCAGGAAATATGCTTGGAGCATTTGTTGCATCAAGGTTTGCTGTAAGCTGGGGACCAAAATTTATTCGATATGTTTTGTTGGTGATAATTTTTTTGGCAGCTACGAAACTCATTTTTTTCTAAGAAGTGTTTAAATTCAAATTTAGAATTGCAGATTTGTGTTGCTTTAATCAGTTATTTACTATTGGAATTAATTAAACGAACTATAGTTTTTTCAAACTTGTCAGAGCAAAAAAAAATTAACAATTTAAAAAAATGTTATATTGCATGATTTATTGTAAAATGAATTTTTGTTATAATTGGTAATTATGTTGATGTATAAAGAAGTATTTATTGGCAAACATGAAGACAAAAATTTCACATGTTTTGTTTTTGTAGTAAGACAAATTTTATAGATTTTTTTGGTTTTAAATCACAAGAAGTAATTCAGTATAAATAAACATTTAAAATTGATAGATATGAAAAAAAGAACGAATGCTATGGTAAAAAAATATGCAATTATCACTATGCTTGGTATTACTGTCTCTTTCTTTATAGGAAATTCATTGAATGCACAGGAACGGAAAATAAACATATCCGGCTTTAGTGAATTTACTTATGAAATGGCGGCAGGAGACGTAGTCGATGAGGAAGCTGCAGAGGTTTATGATGAGTTTGGACTAATCAAAGAATATTCCGAAGAAAGGAACTCTTTACATTTTCCTGGTATCGGTCTCGTATTTTCAACCGACTTATACGAAGAAAAACTTACTTTTTTAACCGAAATCAATTTTCGAACTAAGTATAGCCGATTAGATCTTGGCCTTGAAAGAGCTTTTATGAATTATCAAATCAATAATGCTTTCAATATTCAAACAGGAATTTTTTCTACTCCTATTGGATATCTGAATCGAAAAGTAAGGACGCATGGTTTTCTGAGTAATTCAGTAAGGACAAGGGATATGGTAAACCTTCAGTATGGACTGATACTAACCAGAATTTATGGAATCAAATTTCATGGCTCATTCGAAAACGACAATGGACAGGCAATTAAGTACGAAGTCGCCATTGGAAGCGGAAGAGGAATTACACCTGAACAATCTCCCTTCGAGATTGATATATATGAAGATAATGAAAGCAGTATGAGTCTGTCAGGTGTTCTTGAATTTTACCTCCCATTTAATGATAATGAGTTAACAATAGGCTTAAGTGGATACACTGTACCTAAATATAAATCGGTATTTTTTGAGGAATTGGGCGATGAAATTTCACTTTCCGATCTTGATGAATTCATGGCTGAAGAAGAAGGTGAGGAGGAAGATGAAGAATTTAATATTGAACTTGCAGAATATAAAGAATGGGGATTTGCTCCTTTCATTCATTTTGAAAATCCCAAATTTGAATTTATTGCTGAGTATCATTATTTTATTACAACAGGCTACGAAAATGAACTTGAAGACATAACGGAAGCAGAAGGTAAGGAGTATAACTATCAGGGATTTAGTGCTGAATTTACTTACAAGACCAAACTCATGAAAAAAAGGTTTAAGCCTTATGTAAGGTATGATTTTATAGACCTTCCGGAAAATGGAGGTCCTTACCTTGGCTTGCACGAAGCGAATTTTGAATTAAAAAGATTTGCCCTTAGTGACAATAGTGCAATTATGTTTGGTGTTAACTGGAATATATTGCCTTTTAATCATATTAAGCTTGAGTATAATTATGTGCTTACCGGCCCTCAGCCGACTCATGCGATTTTATTCCAAAGTGCATTTGTTTTTTAAAACATTAAAATTAAATTGATATGAAAAAATTTATATATTTAAGTATATTATCCCTAATTTTTATATCTGTGCCTAATTCTACCCTGAAAGCACAAAGTGAAGAAGTTGTGGTAATTGTAAATGCCAACAATTCTGTAGAAAATATGAGCATGGCAAAAGTTAAATTATATTTCCTGAGGAAAACGAAAAGGAGATGGCCAGAAAACAATAAATCAATTAAGCCGGTCGATCAGCACAGAACTGCCTCTATACGTCTGGTCTTTTACAATAAAGTTCTTAAAATGAGTATTGAAGACGTGGAAACTTATTTTGTTGAAAAACAAATTTCGAATGCTGAAAAACCTCCTGTTATTGTTGATTCCGACAGGAAAGTGATCAATTATGTGTCGGAAAAAGAAGGTGGTTTAGGCTATGTTTATAAGAATAGTCTTTCAGCATCTGATTTAAAGAAAGTTAAAATAGTTATTAAACTTCCTTGATTTTTTTTTAGTACAAATAAATTTTAGTAATATGGGTCTAAAAGTTTTTAAGCGGTTCAATATAGGCAGCAAAATAGCAGTTGGTTATGTGATACTTACAACAAGTATAGTCATTTATGTAGCATTTGGGATAATTACCCTGCAAAAAAGTAAATCAATTGACAATCGGGTGCATTTATATACTCCCGTATTAAATTCTATTGAGTTTATTGATCAACTTGCCCAGTCGTCGGGTACCCTATCAAGAAAATGGTTAAATGGTGGATCTATGAAGGATAAAGAAGAATTACTTAAAATTCATAACGAAATTTATCCTGAATATAGAAATGATGTTGTCAAGAACCTTAAAGATTGGGATAAAAATGACAATCCGGAAATGCTTTTGCAAGTAATAGATGAATGCGATAAAGTAATTGATGCCCAAAGAAACCTCATTCAGAAGACAATTAACAATAATGGATTCTATGTGGATAGCATTGTAGAAGAGAATTACGACGAACTGGATGCCCTGGTCTCAAGCCAGATTATTGCAACGGTTAATTCTATCAATATCCTTATTGCTGAGTTTATTGACAAAAACAAAGCTCAGATTGATAGTCTTCAGATAGAAAAATCAGATACTTTTGCTGCATTTGAAAAACTATTGTGGGTATTAGGTATAGCCTTGATTTTGTTTGCCATATTTTCGGCTGTTCTTACTACCAGAATTATTGTTAAACCTGTACTTTATTTGAAAGACAAAATCCTTACAATGAGCAAAGGTGAGTTGCTTGATGAAGAAATAAAAGCAGGTAAAGATGAAATTGGCGACATGGCCAAAGCGCTTAATCTTTTAATGGCATTGTTTATTATATATACATTTTGTATTTTTGCCAAAAAAATATTATGGATTGTTCAAAGTGTAAATCGACAAACAAAGTAAAAAGAGGGATTATTAAAGGCAAGCAACGCTATACTTGCAAGGACTGCGGCTATA
>JABHKC010000179.1 GCA_018692315.1 Bacteroidota bacterium
AACTTGAAATTTAGTTCGTTGAAAATATTGAAATTACAAAATCCGTAGTACCCGAAAAACGAATCCTATGAACGTAATATGCTCATATGTAGGCAGATATAAAATATTGTTCTCAACTTGGGTTAAAATAATCAGCATATTTGGTTGTGTGAAATGTATATTGTAGCTTTCGGGTTTAAAATTTTGTTATATGTATTTTAGAGAAAAGCATACGAATATATCGCATATATTTATGTATCAATTAGTTAAAGCCTATCGTGTTGGAGCAAAAGTCAAGCAGCCTCTTATTGTATCACTTGGTACGGAATCAGGCAAGCCCATAGTAATACAAAAAAACATATCAGCTACTTGACATTGATTTTCAAAATATGAAGAAAACATAATCGTATATCTAAAAATGTAGTTCAGTCCACTTGTGTAGTGCCTATCGACTGGGGCTATTGATTTTCACGCACTTATGCGTTGAGTGCGAAAGATGGGCTAAAAGTTGAGATTCGATTTCTTTGGAGCCAGATAGCTGACATTCAATTTAATACTTGTTATATGTAAGTTTAGCAGCTTTCATTATTGAAAGCGATGAGTCGTCTAAATATAATGTACGCTCTAATTCTTTGTAAACAGAATATGCAGCGAAAAATACACATATTTGAGCTTCTATTCTATTTATAGCCTATCCTGTTTTGTGCGAGTCGTCATCGCTTCAAATTATCCTTGCTGAATATCAAGCATTTATGATTTTGAATTTTACAATATGGGTGTCCAATTGATGAAAACAGGAGATAACAAACACAACATCACAATTCAGACTTTCAGCCTGCACGTTCCATCAATTATTTTCATAAGCTTTTAAGCCTATGCTTTTACAATATGACCTTTTCAGGTCAATTTGCAGTATCAATAAAATTAGATATAGGGAATTTCTAAAAATGCAAATTTCTTATACCATGAACTATACTATTTTAGAAGTCCCCTATATTAATAATTAGCAATTTCTGATTATTTGATTTTATGCCCACACTACTTTCTTGGATCATGCTATTTCTGCAGTTATGCGAGTTTACAAACTACACATAGTGTATGAAAAATAAATGCTCCTACTATAGTGCACTTAAATCGAAAAAATTGCTTGCACCAACACCCACATCAAATCGGCCATTCGATATAGAGATGGGCTCTCCGTTGATGATGGCTTGAAAAAAGAAATATCCAGATAAAATAAGTTGCATTTCCTGATCATCAACTACCAATCGTTGTACTCTGTTAAAATTTAGAATTCCATTTAGGATTGTAGCCTGCACACGATTGTTGTTAATATATATTTCTATATCGCCTCCCAGCTCGCCAATGTCAACTGTCGATTCGTTTAAGACAATTAAGTCGGAATACTGCATTGGGAAAAACCCTGGTATTATAAAGCGGATATTCATGGCTTCCGAGCTGTAATAGTTTATCGAACCTCCCTTTTGTCCTTTAAATGAAAAGCTTGTTGTATCGGAAGTTACAATTACTTTCAATGGAATTTCCATGGTGTTCGAAACAAAAACTTCTCGGTCATAATAAGCACCAAAAGTGTTGTAGCCCCATTCCGAGTATTCCGGAAGACCCGGAAATTCAGGGTCAGCAATAAATATTGATTGTTCCAGCTCCATATCTTTTGAGCAGGATATCATAAGTATGCTAATTGTTAATAAACCAATAACTATTTTTTTCATAATAATGGATTTAAAAAGGAAATTTAACTGAAGCTTGAATACCTGACCCATTTTGAGGTTCGACCAGTCCAGATACTTGTTTGCTTACAAAAATTGAGGGCATAAAACTTTCGATAGACATATGCATTTTATCGGGATTACCTATTGTTACACCACCAGACAGATACATCATAACCAGCCATTTATTAGGAGATGAGAATTTAGATGATACATCTGTTTCGTAAACTTCCATATCGTTGTTGTAAAAAACTACATTGTCGTGAGTGTTTAACAAATAACTGATTTCTGTCCCTCCTTTTACATAAAATTTCATGCCAAACAAATCGAACAAATTGCGTTTAATTTCAAAAGGAAGCCCTATGTAATTAGAGTTTCTAACAACTTTTTTAACCTTTAAATATTCAGTGGTTGTGCCTTCTTGTTTGTTTAGTAGATAGAAAAAACTTGTGTTATCATCATTACCTCCTGATTTACTTAAAATGCTGTTTGACTGTGAAAATCTTACTCCTAAAACCAAACTAAACTTCTTATTTGCAGGCTTGAACTCTGTTTTTGTTCCAACATGCCATTTTTGATAAGAAAGATTAAGTAAATGATCGCTTTCGTTAATCCCATAGGTAGAAACATCAACACTTCCTCTGATAAAGCCGTACTGTTTTGATTCGCAGCTATGAATGCTGAATCCTGATTCCGCTTCGATGAATAGTTTTGCTGAATCCTGAGCAAAAACAATTCGAGGATTAACCAAAAATAGAAATATCAAAAGCAAGGGAGGAATAAGTCTTTTCATAATTAAAAGTAGATTAATTGTTTATACTTCATTTGTAATTATCGTAACTTCATAATTTCTAATACCCATTGATGAAATTTTTCATATTTGGGTTGCTTCATGTTTTCCGGCAGGCATTTTATTGGAACCTCTATAAATGTAAATTTCTTAATTGTTTCAAATTTTCAAAATCCTCATCCCAACAAATCGGGACTGTGGTTTTAAATTTCTTAGGTCTCGAACTTTGCTATTTTTAGAAGTTCTCTTTAGAAAAAGGCTCTCAAATACTATTTTTTCTTTTTCTTGATAGAAGAACAATTCAATTTCAAATGATTAAAATATTATTAATCTGGGCTTTACTAATAGAATTCCAATTTTGATTCTATTTTTTTTCTTAATGAAAAAGTAACAATTTCTCTAGTGTCATGTCAAGCATAATCTTTCAGCCCAAGTTTTGTTCTTCTCCAGTTTTGCTTTGTAAAAAAAAGACTCACTTAGCTAAGGCTATGCTTACTTTTTTTTATTTCGTAAAACAGAAAAATAACTGCAACTTAACCGAAACTTTATGCTTGACATGACACTAGTTAATGGAATAAGTACCAAGGTCTAATATTTTTGTCAAAATTATTTTGGTTGGAGAATCTTATGCAAATCAAAATCTTATTAATAAGTTTGCTCTAACTTATGATGCTATGGTGGCATCAAATTATTTGGGAAACAATACTTTTCGAAAATCCTGATCATGGGCTTAACTATGTAGGTAATAAGCCCTCAAATAATTTTCGTAAAACTATCTTTTGATTACTGAATTACAAACACATATGAAAAAACTATTTAGTTAAAGGGGGGGCTTTACTCAAAAGGAGGATTGAGAAATTAGTATTATCCCTAAGATATTAAAACAAAAAAGGCTCTGAGAGAAGAGCCTTTATTTTTAAATATGTTGTTATTTAATTTCTATTCAACAACTTTTATCCAGCCAAATTTGTCGGGCTCGTCGCCATTTTGAATAGCTTGTAATTTTTCGAAAAGTTTAATTGAAACCGGTCCAGGTTTTCCATCTGTCGAGTATTCGTAAACTTTAGCAGTATCATTGTCAATAATTTTTCCTATTGGGCTAATTACTGCTGCAGTACCGCAAGCTCCGGCTTCTTCAAAAGTAGCAAGTTCATCAATTTCAACTGGTCTTCTTTCAGTTTTTAGCCCTATCTCTTCGGCAAGTTGTATTAGGCTTTTGTTTGTAATCGAAGGTAAAATTGAATCGGATTTTGGTGTTATGTATGTATTGTTTTTTATGCCAAAAAAGTTTGCCGGCCCGCATTCGTCAATATATTTATGATGTTTCGAGTCTAAAAACAAAACTGAAGCAAAACCTTCTTTATGTGCCATATGCATTGCACGCAGGCTTGCCGCATAGTTACCACCTACTTTTATGCTCCCGGTTCCTTGTGGAGCAGCTCTGTCGAACTGGCGGGTTACTAACATATTTACAGGTTTGAAACCTTCCTTAAAGTAAGGTCCCACTGGTGTTACAAAAACTATAAAAGCATATTCTTTTGCAGGCTGAACTCCAACTTGTGGACCTGAGCCAAACAAAACAGGACGAATATATAATGAAGCTCCTGAGCCATATGGTGGCACAAATCGTTTGTTCATTTGAATGGCTTTAGTTACAGCTGCCTCAAATATCTCATCAGGCAATTCCGCCATCATAATTCCTCTCGACGAAGCCTGCATTCTGTGAGCATTGTCTTGCCATCTGAACATACGAATTTTACCATCTTTGCCCATAAATGCTTTCATGCCCTCGAAGGATTCCTGCCCGTAATGCAAACAGGTTGCAGCAATATGTATGTCAACGTGCTCGGAAGATGAAATTTCTAATTCGCCCCATTTGCCATCGCGAAAATAGCAGCGTACATTATAATCTGTTTTTAAGTATCCGAAAGGGAGTTCTCCCCATTTAATATTTTCCATATTATAGTTTTTAATACATTTTTAATTCTCCAAAATTAAATAATATTCCTGTAATCAACAAATTTCCTAATCGCCAAAAATCTTTAATACTGAAACAATTTTGCTCGAAATTGTTTGTCAAAAAATAAAAGTTATTCTGCTATGATTCAGGATGATATATTGGGTTTTTGCTAATTCAATTATTTATTACCTTTGCGGCCTGAGAAATTAAAATGAAATTATTTTGAAAGAAGAAGATTTGTTAAATGGGAAACGGTTGTATTATAGTTTTTTGGCAGGAGCCAAGCAAATTTTCAATCATCAAAAATATTTGAATAAAATCAATGTTTTTCCGGTTTCTGATGCCGATACTGGAACAAATATGGCATCGACAATGCAATCTATAATTGATACTGAAATTCCTACCGATAGTATAAAACAAACTGCCACGGCTTTGGCAGACGCAGCACTTGTAGGTGCTCGGGGAAATTCAGGTATTATTTTCGCACAATTTTTATATGGTTTTGGAAACGAAATTGAAGGTGAAAATGACCTGAGTATCAATAATTTTGATATTGCCATAAATAAAGCAGTAGAGTATGCTTACGATGCAATATCTAATCCCGTAGAAGGCACAATGATTACAGTCATCAGAGAATGGGCTGAAGGTATTAGTACAATTAAAGAACAATGCGAAACTTTCCAGAAACTTATAATTGATTCTTATAAATTTGCAAAAAAATCGTTATCGGAAACTACTGAAAAACTTGAGGTTTTAAGAAAATCGAAAGTAGTTGATGCCGGGGCATTAGGATTTGTAGTTTTTTTGGAAGGAATGATAGATTTCTTTTCGCATGGCGAAATCAGGAAAATCTTACCTCTCAGAAATATTGTGAAAGCAGAAAAGTTCAATCTAATTTCGCATGAAGAAATAACCTTCAGGTATTGCACAGAAGCTTTGATAATGGATGTTGATATTGATAAAGAAAAACTAAAATCTATAATTCAAGATAAAGGCGATTCCTTAGTTATAGCAGGTTCAAAATCGAAGTTAAGAATTCATATTCATACCGACAAACCTGCTGATGTTTTTGAAGTCTTATATAAACATGGAACCATAACACATCAAAAAGTTGATGATATGGTAATGCAAAACAGTGTAGTTGAAAATCAAGTTTCAAAAATAGGTTTTCTAAGCGATTCTACTTCGGATATTCCACAAGATTTGATTGAGAAATATCAAATTCACATTGTACCTCTATCGGTTCATTTCGGTCGAAACTATTTTCTGGACCGTACCACAATTTCATCAAAAAGTTTTATAAATCTACTGAACAAATCGAAAGAATATCCTTCTACAGCTCAGCCGGCATACAAAGATTTTTATAATAAATACAATTATCTTTCTACGATTTATGATTCGGTACTCTCATTTCATATTAGTAAAGAAATGAGCGGAACTTGGTCGAACAGTTCAAAAGCTGCACATGTCATTGCAAATCAATCTGATAAACAATTTGATGTAATCAATTCAAAAAGAGTTACCGGAGGTTTAGGATTAATTGTTTTGCGGGCTGTGAAAGAAATTGAAAATGGAGCTCAACAAAAGGACATTGTTGAAAAAGTAGATGATTGGATTCAGAAAACCAAAGTTTTTATTACGACAAAAACTACTAAATACTTAGTGAAAAGTGGGCGACTGAATCCGGTGAAAGGAGCAATCGGGAATTTTCTGAATTTGAAACCTCTGTTATATGTAAATGAAAATGGGAAGATTGAAGCCTTGAAAAAATCGTTCGGCGAAAAAGGATGTATGAACCAACTAATTGACAAAGTAAAAGAATTGGTAGAGAAGCACGAAATATATGATTATGCAATTTCGCACGTAAACTGCAAAGCCTCAGCAGAATTGTATGCCAGCCAACTCGAAAAAGTGGTAGGTAAAAAACCAATCTGGATAAGTGAAGCTTCGCCGGTTCTTGGAGTAAATACCGGTCCGGGAACTATTGGAGTTTCCGTAATGTTGAAGTGATTTTGAATCAAAACCAATATTTGTGAAATAAAAAAACGCCAAAAACAAGCTTATGCAAGTTCTTGACGTTTTTTAGAATTATTTCAAAAAAGACTAATCTAAATCAGCAAGAGAAGCTAATTTCATTTATTTAATTATAATCATCATTTTAGTTCTGGAAATTTTCTCGGTCTTCAGCCTAAAATAATAAGTTCCTGCTATCAATTTCTCAGCGTCAAACTGAATTGTATGCTTCCCTGCTTCATGGATATTATTCCTGAGGATAGCCAGTTTTTCGCCAAACACATTGTAAATTGAGAACTCCACCATGGTTTTTTCAGGTATGAAAAAGCTAAATTCCGTTTCATTTGAAAATGGATTGGGAGCATTCTGATTTAGATAATATCCGGAAATCTCGAAATAGTTGTTTAAGGAAATATCTGCTACAGAAATTTTATTCTTTTCATAGTTGCCATCACCTTCTATCCAGGAATCAATCTCTAGAATTCTTTCTTCTCCATTCCAAAGTAGTACAACGAATTTCTCGCCTTCCTGCAAACCATCAATATCCTGAGTAATTTCGTCATCGCCCCAAAGAGTGATAGCCGTAAATTCTCCCTTAATAACAGATGAACCAACTAAAATTCCCGCCTGATTAAAGATTCCAATTTCAGAACCATAATCATAATTTGATGTAATCAAACCAAGGCTCATATTATTGCCTGTATTTTTGGCTTTTTTGAAATGAATTGAAGGTGGTTGATATATTTCTTGCTTTGTAAAAACTATGGAATTAGCCGGATATATTAGGTTTTGTTGTGTACTCATATTTATTTGATAACCTTCGCCTGGCACCATATTTCCTATGAGATTAATGCCCCATTGTGGCCAATATATTTGACCGAGGCCATTTTTCACGATAATGATTTCGAGAACTATAGTATTTAACATTAGATCGATAGGTCCTGGATTTTCACGTAAGTATCCTAAAAAGCTCCATCCCTGAACAACTGTAATCGGAGTATTTTCCGGTTGTATGGAAAGCCCTATAACATTCATTGTATTTGCTGACGCAAGTTTAATCTGATATCCTTCTCCAATTGTAATATCTCCAATTAGATTAATTTGATATTGTGGCCAAAATGTACTACCCAAGCCATCCTTTATTATAACCACATCAGAGATAAATGGTGCACAAATATCGAATAAATTTGCTTCGAAAGGATCGATATATGTAGAGAAATAGCTCCAGCCAAGAGGAATATTGATAAATTGATTGTCCACATTTGCAGCTTCAAGCGAAAGAAGCCCACTTATTCCATTTGTAACAAATGTTCCGGTATTTGGCATTGCCGGAGGTTGAATATAAGTTGCAGTGGCATTATACTCAACTCCATCAGTTGCACGCCATATTTTCCACTGGAATACTTCTCCGTTGGCAAAACCATCTTGCTGACTTGTTTGCAGATCGTCTCCCCATGCGGTGATAGATTGAATTTGTGCAGTCCACTCGGCGAATCCGGCACAGATCTGGCTACCAAGCGAATCATAGAAAACACCAAGGTAATCGCCCACTAAAATTTGAGTTCCATCTATTGTAACCGGAGTAGAATTAGGAATCAGAATGGTATGCGAATTCCCTGTGTTTGTAAATGTCCATGTATTTGTTTGGATTGGAGGATTATCAGCGCCAGCTTTAATTATCATGCCACTTAAAACTGCATAATTTATTGTTTCATTGACCATTACAATATCGCTTGCTTTGTCGGTTTTAAATAATGGAAGTGTAGCTACTATAGAATCTGTTTCCCATGTTAAAGCACCATTTGAAGTTCGCCAAATTCCTGAAGCCCCGCCGGTTGCCGTACTCGACAATAATCCCATATCCATATTAAAGAAATCCATTTCTCCAACATAGATATAAGAGATTGGCGGAACATTTCGTTGATCCCAGCTCAAACCCTGATCGGTAGTGCGGATAATAGCAAAATAACTACCATTGTATCTTGAAACTACATAACCAACAGAATCGTTCACAAAGTCTATACTTTTGCTTACTCCTCCTCCGGTAACGGGAAGTGTTACTGTCCAGCTTATTCCTCCGTCAGTTGTTTTGTAAACATTATCGGCATCCATAACAAATCCTATAGACTCATTCACAAATTCACCACTATTAAGGAAAGTAAGGCCAGGCGTGACTTGCACATCCCATGTCAATCCACCGTCGGCAGTTAGGAAAACCACATCCTGCATTGCACCTAGCAGATCATTGTAAGTCCTTGCATTGGCAAAACCAACATTTGCGTTTAGCATTTCAAAATCTTGCAATCCAAAATTATCATAGGTACTAAAATCGGAGAAGATAGTATCTGAGACCAAAGTCCAACTCATACCGCCATCGGAAGTAGAATAGGTATTCCAATTGTGCGTACCCCATTGTGGTGGATGACCAATTGCTAAACCATTATTTGCATCGAAAAACCATGCTCCAAAAATAGTTAAAGGCAATGACTGGTAAGATGATGGAATTGGATTAGTCAAACTCCATGTAAGTCCTCCATCAATGGTTTTATTAATGGTATTGAAAGCTGATGAATATACTCCGGAAGGAAATTGGTCTGCATTATAAAATCCAATATTTTCGCTTAGCCACTGATGATACTGCACATAAGAAGTTGTTAGTGTGTGGATTGAATCCCATGGCAAAACTGGTACATTATTGATGGTGAACACGGAATTGCTCTCATCTTTTGTAACATCAACTCTGTTGACTTTAATTATACAGTTTTCTGTGAAAATGTTTGGCACTGTCCATTGATATGACAAGCCACTCACATTCTCTTCAATAATCACCCAATGACTACCATTGTCCGGCGAATAGGATAATTCAACTCCGTCGAAGTTGCCTGTTTGGCTCCATGAAATCAATGTTGAATCGTTACCTGTAAAGGTTTCTCCACCATTTGGCGAAAGCACTGTAATTCCAATTTCAGTAACCGTAAATGGAGCATCGCAATCGTCATAAATTGCAGTTCCATTTAATTGTAATCTCACTTCAGCAGTAGTAGTAGCCTCGTTCGGCAGCAAATACTTTAAGGATCCAGTGTTGGGAACATTTGCTATAAGTGTGAAGTTGTATCCGAGCTTATAGTAAAAATCAATTAGTGGAACAGTGCTACATTCTGAAGTATCCCAAGTTACAAGGAGTGTGTCGCCTCCCTGATATACTTCACCACCATTTGGCGAAAGCACAGTAATAGAATTTAGGTTCTCAATAATTGTGAAATAGCTTGAACTAGTATCACCTCCATATGCCAACAAACATGTAGTAGAATTTATATTTGGAATTGCCCAAGCAACGGTTTCCCATTCTGCCGGAGCATCGCCTGCCCACGACCATGTGGTTCCGCCATCGGAAGAAAACATGATGTCGTTGAAATTGACATTTCCATTGGAATTCCAGAGAACTGAATCTAATGTTGCACCAAGAAATACTTCCCCGCCATTGGGATAAAGCAACTCAATTGGTGCTATTGAACCTACCTCAAAAATTTGATCACTAATGTCAAAAATGGAGGAATTTCCTAATTCTTCAATTTTAATCAAATAATTTGCTGAAACCATATTTGGTGTCCATTGGAAGTACCCGTTGTTTGCAACAGAATCTTCAATCAGATACCAGTTTGATCCGGCATTGTGTGAGTAATAAATATCAACAAAATCAATAAATCCTGTTGATATCCAACTGATGCTATCATTAGAATTTGTTTCAATTATTTCGCCTCCATTAGGATATAATATCGAAATGTTGGAAGCCTCTGAAATAGCAAATACTGCATCACTAATATCGTTGATTCCTGTACCCAGTTCCTGCACTTTTATCAGACATTGGGTACTCGAAACATTGGGAACTATGTACTGATATCCGCCTGAGTTTTGAACATTATCGTTCAGTATAATCCAGTTGGTCCCATTGTCGATTGAATAGTGAATCATTACATTGCCCGATACACCGGTCGATGTCCACGAAATGTAGGACCAATCGTTGGCTGTTATAACTTCGCCACCATTCGGGTAATTTATGCTTATACTGGCAGGTGTTGCAGGCTGAATAGTGAACACCGAATCGCTTACATCGAACACTGTTGACCCTCCCAGTTCTTGCACTTTTATCAGACATTGGGAACTCGAAACATTGGGAACTATATACTGGTATCCACCTGAGTTTTGAACATTATCGTTCAGCATAATCCAGTTGGTCCCGTTGTCGATTGAATAGTGAATCATTACGTTGCCAATAATTCCGGAAGAAGTCCAGGAAATGTATGACCAATCGTTGGCTGTTATTACTTCACCACCATTCGGGTAATTTATTGTAATGCCTGCTGGTGCCGGAGGTGCAATCTCGAAAGCAGTATCGCTAATATCATTTATTCCTCCAATTCCAGTAATCTTTACTAAGGCAGTAACAGATGATACTGAAGGCACAAGCCATGAATACAAGCCGTTGTTTAATTCATAATCTGAGATTAATATCCATGTTGAACCATTATCAAGCGAATAATGTAACATGACATTATACATTGTCCCTGTTGTAGTCCAGGTAATATTATATGTACTTCCAGCCGTCAATACTTCTCCACCGTTCGGAGTAATCAAAGTAATTGTTGTTGCAAGGGTAGTATCAATTTCAAATACCTGATCGCTAATATCAAATATATTTGCATCAGCATAATCAACAATCTTAATTAAAGCATTGGTAGATGAAACAAATGGAACAACCCAATTGTATGAACCATAATTATAATAATTACCTGCAATTAAATTCCAGGTAGCTGCACTATCTGTAGAATAATATATGTCAACATAATCCACAGATCCTACTGATGACCATGAAATATATGCAATAGAACCAGGACCTATAACCTCTCCACCATTTGGATAGATAACAGATATGGCATTTGAAGCCGGAGGAGTTATAGAAAATGAACTATCGCTCATATCAGTAACAGCAGTTGAGTATTGATCAAAAACCTTAATATAAGTTGTAGGTGATGTTATATTTGGAACATTCCAGCTATAAATACCATCGTTAGCTTGAAAACTTGCAACGTATGTCCATGTGATTCCATCGGTAGAATAAGCAATTTCTATGTATGGAATCGTAACAGTGGAGCTCCATGTAATATCATAAGTGCTGCCGCCAATCAATGATTCTCCGCCATTAGGTGTTAAAACGGTTATACCAGTTGTATAAGGAGCAATTTCAAAATTACTATCGCTAACATCCATGACCGTGGGATTATATACATCGTTAATTTTGAGCATTGCATTAGTTGTTGGATAATTTAAAACTGTCCATTCAAAATGCCCGTCATTATACAAGTATTCGCCAATATAGAACCAATTGATACCTCCATCTGTGGAAAGGGAAACATCAATATAATTAACTGATCCTGTTGATGACCAGCTTATGTCTTGCGTGCTGCCAACTGTCCATACTTCACCACCATTTGGTGCAGTTAAAGTAAGCGTATTAGGAATTCCATTTATAGTAAAAGTATTATCACTAATATCAGATACCGAGGAATTAAATATCTCATGGATTTTAATAAGAGCATTTGTGGTACTGATATTTTCAACATTCCAAGTATGGATTCCATCATTTGGTGAGTAATCATCAATATAAGTCCAGGTACTACCGCCATCAGTAGAATAATAAATTTCTACATAGTTAATCGTGCCGGACGATGACCAGGTGATATCGTAGTTGCTACCTCCAGTCAAAACTTCACCACCATTTGGAGTAAGTACTGTGATAGAATTTTGAGTAGCCGCTGCAATTTCAAATACATTATCACTAATATCTACTACAGAAGAATTATACACTTCATTAATTTTAATTAAGGCAGTGGTTGTGGTTATATTTGGAACTGTCCAGGCATATTGCCCATTGTTTGTGGCATAGTCGTTTATATAGTTCCAATTCACACCATTGTCGGTCGAGTACCAAAGTTCAACAGCTCCATAGGTAAATGTCCCTGTCCAAGACCATTGAATAATATGAACCGTTCCGGCATTAAAAACTTCACCTCCATTTGGAGAAATTAACGTAATTGAATTAGAAACAACATTAATAGAAAAGTAGGAATCGCTGATATCCATGACAGAAGTATTCCCGAACTCATTAATTTTAATTAGTGCAAATGAAGCAGTTACGTTTGGCACTGTCCATTCGAAAAGTCCGTCGTTATAGGCATGGTCGTCTATGTAGTTCCATGACATCCCTCCATCTGGAGAATACCATATCTCAACATAGGAAATCGATCCGGTAGAAGACCAGGTGATGTTATAAACATTTCCATTTGCAAGTGCTTCACCACCATTTGGTGAGATAACAGTTAGAGAATTTGCAATCGCATTGATTGTAAATGCATTATCGCTCACATCTGCTATAGATGAGTTTGACACATCATTTATCTTAACAAGGGCATTACTCGTATTGACATTTACTACATTCCAATAGTAGTATCCATCGTTTGCTGAATAATCATCAATGTAGGTCCAGTTAGTTCCTCCATCCGTCGAATACCAAATTTCAACATAGTTGATTACCCCGGTACTCGACCAGGTGATATCGTAATAGCTTCCTCCCGGAAGGATTTCTCCGCCATTGGGAGTGACCACGGTGATTGAGTTTGGCAATGCAGCACCAATCTCAAATGTAGTATCGCTCACATCCACAATGGATGCATTGTTAACATCTTCGATTTTAATCAAGGCATTTGTAGATGGTGCATTGGGTACAGTCCATGCATACGATCCAGTATTGGGGTTATAGGGGGCGATGTTAGTCCAGTTACTACCTCCATCGATCGAATACCAAATTTTCACATAATTGACCTGCCCGGTTGTCGACCAGGTAATATTTTGTGTACTGCTGATGGACCAAACTTCTCCACCGTTGGGTGATGTGACAGTAATCGTTTGTGCAATTGCGCTAATCGTAAAGCTAGAGTCGCTGACATCACTAACATTCGGATTGTTGGAGTCAATAATTGCGATAATGGCATTCGTGGTTGGCAAATTTGAAACAAGCCATGTATAGGTTCCATCATTAGGGGTATTGTTGGCCACAAACGACCAGTTGCCGCCACCATCTAAGGAATAATAAATATCTACCTCTGCAATGGTTCCTGTTGATGTCCAAAGAATGTCGGCATTCGTTCCTCCGTCCCAGACTTCCCCACCATTAGGGGTAACTACTGTGAGAGTATTGGGTGAAGTAGTGGTAATTTCAAAGGCTGCATCACTCAAGTCCACAGTGGCTGCATTGGCAACATCATTGATTTTTATCCACGCATTTACTGTTGACACTGTGGGAACAGTCCATTCATACAAGCCATCGTTTGAGGAATAATCATCAATGTAAGTCCAAACCTGACCTCCATCCGTAGAGTACCAAATCTCTACATAAGAAATCGTTCCGGTTGATGACCAGGTTATATTTTGGGTAGTACCGGATGTCCAGACTTCATTACCATTGGGGGAATTTACAGTTATAGATTCAGCAACAGCACCAATCGTAAAAGGACTGTTACTGTAATCCCATATATTAGAATTAGTAGAACTTGCTATAACAATAATTCCATCTAATGTAGGTGTATTAGGTACCTGCCAACTATAAGATCCTGTATTAGCAACTCCTAATGCAACTTGTGTAATATTCACCCCGGCATCAGTAGAATAATATATATCAACATTATTCACAGATCCATAAGATGACCATGTGATATTATAATTTGAACCCACATTTAGTACTTCACCACCATTTGGAGAGAGGACAGTTAATGTAGTTACGGTACTAATTTCAAAATCGTAAGAACTAACATCCCAGACACTAATATCTAATACATCATTTATTTTGACCCTTGCATTAACTGTTGAAACATTAGGAACCGTCCATTCATAAAGTCCATCATTAAGTGCATAATCATCTATATAACTCCAGTTAACTCCTCCATCTATAGAATACCAAATTTCAACATAATTAATATTACCAGTAGAGGACCAAGTTATATCCTGGATAGTTCCCGGAGCCCATACTTCACCACCATTTGGTGAAAGTATCGTAATCTCGGCAGGTACAGATGTAATAGTAAATGGGCCATCACTATAATCAACCACATATGGATAGGTTACATCATTTATTTTTACCACTGCAGTGGTGGTATAAACATATGGCACTGTCCATTCAAAAAGGCCATCGTTAACAGCATAATCATCGAGATAAGTCCAGGTTTGTCCACCATCAGGCGAATACCAGATTTCAACATAAGGTATTGCTCCTGTACTTGTCCAACTTATGTTTTGTGTGCTTCCTCCCGCCCATGTTTCTCCACCATTAGGTGAAAGAATTGTGATTTGAGCCGGTAGCGAACCAATTACAAAACTGTTGTCGCTTATGTCTGTTGTGTTTTGGTTGAATACATCATTTACTTTTACCAATGCTGAGGTTGAATTAACATAAGGAACAGTCCATGAAAGGGTACCTGAATTTGCTCCATAAACGGAGAGATAAATCCATGTTTGGCCACCATTGAGGGAATATGCAACCTGAACATGAGTAATTGACCCGGTGCTTGTCCAGGTAATATTATGTGAGCTGCCTCCAGGCCACACCTCACCACCATTTGGAGATGTAATAGTAATTGATGGACCAGTTTGGGTAATGGTGAAAGTGCTGTTGCTCTCATCGGAGGTATTCACATTGCCTGCATCACGAATAGATATCAGCGCAGTGGAAGAAGTATCGTTTGGCACTTGCCATGTATATATCCCATCGTTGATCGTGTTATTAGTAATTACTGACCAGTTGCTACCCCCATCAATCGAATATAAAATATCTACATTACTTATCGATCCAGTAGAAGTCCATGTGATATCAACGCTGGAGCCCGTTGTTAATATTTCACCTCCATCAGGTTGAGTTACAGTTAAAGAATTGCCTAAGGGCGAGCTTATGCTAAATACATTATTGCTATTATCGCCCATAGATGGGTCAAACTGGTTTTCAATCCGAACCAATACATTTTGTGAATTTATATTAGGCACGTTCCACGAATAAGGCCCATTGCTTCCCAGATAGGTGTCAATAACAATCCAGTTTATACCATTATCAATAGAATAGAACAGAGCTACGTAAGGTATCATTCCAACTGATGACCAAGTAATTTCGTATGAACTACCTCCTGTTATGACTTCTCCTCCATTAGGTGCAAGTACCATAAGTGAACTATAAAAAGTGGAGGTAATTGTAAAAGTGCTATCGCTTATATCAGCTACAGCAGGATCGCCTGTTTCTAATACTTTAACAAGAGCGTTTGAACTTGGTGTATTAGGAATCTCCCAGGAATAAAGTCCATTATTGGGTACATTTGATGCGATGGAATCCCATGTAGCCCCAGAGTCCGTTGAATAGCTGAGGTCAACATTGCTAATATTTCCTATCGACTCCCAGACAACATAATATGTAGCCGATATAGTCAGGAGCTCTCCCCCATTTGGATGTGTTAGAGTTAACGAATTTATTGCAGTGCTGATTTCAAAATTTGCATCGGAAATATCAACAACTGATGAATTTCCGAATTCATTGATTTTAATGAGTGCATTTGCTGTAGATATATTTGGAACTATCCATTCAAATATTCCATCGTTGAGCGAGTGATCATCAATATAATTCCATGTGTTTCCTGCATCTGCCGAATACCAAATTTCAACATAATCGAATTGCCCGGTCGTTGACCAACTAATATTATAGTTGCTATTTTCCACTAATACTTCCCCACCATTAGGTGCGAGTACTGTGATTGAATTTGGAGCTACAACTGTTATTTCAAAGGTTGTATCGCTCACATCTACAACCGACGAATTGAATACTTCATTGATTTTAATTAAAGCCTCAGTAGTTGCAATAGCCGGGACAGTCCATTCATATACTCCATCATTTGGAGAATAATCGTCAATATAGTTCCAGTTTGAGCCATTGTCTGTTGAATACCAAATTTCGACATAGGAAATTGAGCCACTTGTTGTCCATGAAATATACTGTGCACTTCCGGCAGCCCAGCTTTCACCTCCATTTGGCGAAAGCACTGTAATTGTATTTGGTATAGCATTGATTGTAAATACTGCATCACTTTCATCATATATGCTTGAATTTCCGAATTCCGTGATTTTAACTAAAGTATTTGTAGTTGAAATATTTGGAACATTCCAGGCATAGCTGCTATCATTGGTTTCGTGGTCGGCAATTAAATTCCAATTCATACCTCCGTCGGTAGAATAGTACAAGTCGAGCCATGTTATTGACTGGTCGCTTGTCCAGATAATATCATAGCTACTTCCTCCAGTAAGGATTTCGCCACCATTTGGCGAATCAATTGTTACTGGATTGGATACTGCCAGATTTATCTCAAATGAAGCGTCACTAACATCAACTACAGCTGTATTATATACTTCATTGATTTTGACCAGAGCATTTACTGTCGTTACATTTGGGACAGTCCACCCATACAATCCATCATTTTGTGAGTAGTCATCAATATAATTCCAGACTTGTCCACCATCAGATGAATACCAAATCTCAACAAAGCTGATTGTTCCTATTGAAGTCCATGTAATGTTTTGAACACTTCCAGCAGTCCATACTTCGCCGCCATTAGGTGCAATAACCGTAACAGTGTTAGTTACCGCATTGATGGTAAAAGGTGCATTGCTAAAATCATAGATATTTGTATTGTTGTATTCTGTGATCGCAATCATAGCATCTGTTGTTGCAATGTTTGGGACATTCCATGTATAGATGCTATCATTCTCTTCATGATCAGCAATCATGTCCCAATTCGAGCCTCCATCAGTAGAATAATATAGATCGACATAACTAAACGAACCATCACTTATCCATGTAATATTGTAGGTGCTACCTCCAGTCAGAATTTCACCTCCATTAGGAGTGGTAATAGTTATTGGGATTACTTCAACTATCTCAAATGTGTTGTCGCTCATATCCATAACCAAATTGTTATAAACTTCATTGATTTTAACCAGTGCATTTGCAGTTGAATTATTTGGCACATCCCATTCGTATAATCCATCATTGGATGAATAATCATCAATGTAATTCCAAACCTGTCCACCGTCTGATGAATACCATATTTCGACATTATTGATCAAGCCAGTGCTAGTCCATGTAATATTATACGTACTATTGCCACTTATTACTTCACCACCATTTGGCGAGGTAACTGTAATTGAATTGGGAATTGCATCAATAGTAAATGGTGCGTCGCTTACATCCCCATTTGCAGGATTGAAAACTTCGTGGACTTTTATTAAAGCATTTGTTGTAGCTACATTTGCCACTGTCCATTCTTTGAATCCATTATTAAAATGAAAATCATCAACTGTACCCCATGTTGCACCTCCATCAGTAGAGTATAGGATACCTACATAATTCCCTGAATATCCGGAAGTGGACCAGGTTATGGTATATGTACTTCCTCCTGTTAAAACTTCTCCTCCATTTGGAGTTATCACTGTAAATGGGCTTGATGCAGCTATTTCGAAAGTAGTATCACTTTCATCTACAACCGATGAATTGAATACTTCATTAATTTTCACAAGGGCTGTTGTGGTAATATTATTTGGAACAGTCCATTCGTAAAGACCATCGTTAATTGAATAATCATCAATGTAGTTCCAATTTATTGCATTATCCGCAGAGTACCAAATTTCAACATAAGAAATGGCACCTGTGGTAGTCCAGCTAATGTCGTGAGTAGTACCAACATTCCAAACTTCTCCGCCATTTGGCGAAATTACTGTAATCGAATTTGAAACAGGATTGATAGTAAAAGCAGTATTACTAACATCAGCAACTGTGGGATCGCCAAACATATTTATTTTAATTTGAGCCATTGAAGTAGATATATTTGGAACTGTCCATTCAAATTGTCCATCGTTGTAAGCATGGTCGTCTATGTAATTCCAAATATTTCCATAATCGGTTGTGTACCAAATTTCAACATAATCTATGTTTCCTGTTGTTGTCCAGATAATGTTGTAATTGCTTCCTCCAGTAAGAGTTTCGCCACCATTAGGAGTAATTATTGAAATGGTGTTTGGTATAGTAGTTGAAATTTCAAACACATTATCGCTAACATCTACCACAGTAGAATTATAAACTTCATTAATTTGAATTAAGGCATTTGTGCTTGCAACATTTGGAACTGTCCAAACATACTGACCTGAATTTTGGGCATAGTCATCTATCATATTCCAAATATTTCCTCCGTCGGTTGAATAATAAATTTCTACAGCTCCGTATGTGAAGGTTCCTGTCCATGACCATTGGATTGTATCTATAGAACCTGCTGTTAAAATTTCTCCTCCATTTGGCGAAATTACTGTAATTGAATTTGAAACCGGATTGATGGTAAAAGCAGAATTACTAACATCGGCAACTGTGGCATCGCCAAACATATTTATCTTGATTTGAGCCATTGAAGTAGATATATTTGGAACCGTCCATTCAAATTGTCCATCGTTGTAAGCATGGTCATCTATATAATTCCAAATATTTCCATAATCGGTTGTGTACCAAATTTCAACATAATCTATGTTTCCTGTTGTTGTCCAGATAATGTTGTAATTGCTCCCTCCAGTAAGAGTTTCGCCACCATTAGGAGTAATTATTGAAATAGTGTTTGGTATAGTAGTTGAAATTTCAAACACATTATCGCTAACATCTACCACAGTAGAATTATAAACTTCATTAATTTGAATTAAGGCATTTGTGCTTGCAACATTTGGTACTGTCCAGACATACTGACCTGAATTTTGGGCATAGTCATCTATCATATTCCAAATATTTCCTCCATCGGTAGAATACCAAATTTCAACTGCTCCATAAATGAAGGTTCCTGTCCAGGACCATTGGATGTTTTGGACTGAACCTGCTGCCCAAGTTTCTCCACCGTTTGGAGAAGTAATTGTTATTGAGTTTGGTGTTGGAGTTATTGTAAATAAAGAATTGCTGACATCAACCACTGAGCTGTTTCCAAACTCATTGATTTTGATTTTAGCCATAGATGTTGAACAGTTTGGCACAGTCCACTCAAACTGCCCGTCGTTGTATGCGTGGTCGTCAATATAGTTCCAAATATTTCCATTATCGGTTGTGTACCAAATTTCTAAATAATCGAAACTGCCGGTTGAGTTCCAGGTGATGTTGTATGTGCTTCCTCCACTTAATATTTCACCACCGTTTGGAGAAATTATTGTGATGCTGTTGGTAGGAGCAGCAGTTATTTCAAACACATTATCACTAACATCAACAACAGTAGAATTATAAACCTCATTAATTTGAATTAAGGCATTTGTAGTTGCAACATTTGGAACTGTCCAAACATACTGACCTGAATTTTGAGCATAATCATCTATCATATTCCAAATATTTCCTCCATCGGTAGAATACCAAATTTCAACTGCTCCATATGTGAAAATTCCTGTCCATGACCATTGGATTGTATCTACAGAACCTGCTGTTAAAACTTCACCTCCATTTGGCGAAATTACTGTAACCGAATTTGTTACTGCGTTGATAATAAACTGTCCATCAGTCATATCATAAACATTGGAGTTGCTGAATTCTGTAATCATGATTTTTGCGTTATATGTTGTCACATTTGGAACTGTCCAACTAAAAGAACCATCATTTGTTTCGTGGTCAGCAATAAAAACCCAATTGTTACCGCCATCTGTTGAATAGTAGAGGTCTAGCCAGGTTATTGAACCATCGCTAGTCCAGCTTATATCGAAAGTTGATCCGCCTGTTAAAGTTTCTCCACCATTTGGTGCTGTCACAGTAACTGGGTTAGAAACTGCAACAGCAATCTCAAACATATTATCGCTCACATCCACAACCGTAGAATTATACACCTCATTTATTTTAATCAAGGCATTTGTAGTTGGAATATTTGGTACGGTCCAAACATACTGACCATTATTTAAAGCATAATCGTCAATATAATTCCAAATATTTCCCCCATCAGAAGAATACCATATTTCTACGGCTCCGTATGTAAAAGTTCCTGTCCATGACCACTGAATAGTATCTGCTGTTCCTGCAGTTAGAACTTCTCCTCCATTTGGTGAGGTAACAGTTACTGAATTTGAAACAGGATTGATTGTAAATGCAGTATTGCTATAATCAACCACTGAAGTATTCCCAAACATATTTATTTTTATTTGAGCCATTGAAGTTGAGATGTTTGGCACTGTCCATTCGAATTGTCCATCGTTGTAAGCATGGTCATCTATATAATTCCAAATATTTCCATAGTCGGTTGTGTACCAAATTTCAACATAATCAATACTCCCTGTTGTTGTCCAGCTAATGTTGTAATTTCTTCCTCCAGTAAGAGTTTCACCACCATTTGGAGTGATTATAGAAATAGTGTTTGGTAGAGGAGCAGCAATTTCAAAGGCATTATCACTAACATCAACAACAGTAGAATTATAAACCTCATTAATTTGAATTAAGGTATTAGTACTTGCAACATTTGGAACTGTCCAGGCATACTGACCGGAATTTTGGGCATAATCATCTATCATATTCCAAATATTTCCCCCATCGGTAGAATACCAAATTTCAACTGCTCCGTATGTGAAAGTTCCTGTCCAGGACCATTGAATTGTATCTACTGTTCCTGCTGTTAAAACTTCTCCACCATTAGGGGAAATAATTGTTACAGAATTTGAAACAGGATTGATTGTAAATGCAGTATTGCTAACATCGGCAACTGTTGGATCGCCAAACATATTTATCTTGATTTGAGCCATCGAAGTAGATATATTTGGAACTGTCCATTCAAATTGTCCATCGTTGTATGCATGGTCATCTATGTAGTTCCAAATATTTCCATAATCGGTTGTGTACCAAATTTCAACATAATCTATGTTTCCTGTTGTTGTCCAG
>JABHKC010000180.1 GCA_018692315.1 Bacteroidota bacterium
AACATCTAAAAGAAGTGTGCTTCCATCGCAAATGCTGGTGTCTGCACCCAATTCTATGCTTGTAGATAAAACATAAACCATAGCCGAATCAGTATCAATTGCTCCACAATGATTTTCAATTGTAACAGCATAAAGTCCTGCTGTGCTTGTACTTATATTTGGAGTATTCTCGCCGGTTGACCATAAATAACTGACTGCCGTAGAATCTGTTACATCGAAAGTTGCTGTTTGTCCTTGGCAAATTGTGATGTCGTCACCAAGATCTACATCCAATGCAAAAATATCTAATACTATATAATCCGGCAAACTTCCGCATTCGTTGGTTACCATAACTGTATAAGTTGCAGCATCGAAAACAGTAATTTCTTGAGTAGTTTCTCCGTTCGACCAAAGAAATTCTGCACCTTCATTTCCTGCATCAAGCATTAATGAATCGCCTGGACAAAGTGCCGTATCTACACCTAATTCAATTGAAATTGGATAGTCAACACTTATGAGAATATTGTCGTAGCTTGATCCACAAACATTTGTAACATAGACAAAATACATACCGGCAGTATCAACAACATAGCTTGGATAAACCGAGCCATCGTTCCATTGATAAGTTGAGTTCGTGTATGTTGCATCAAGAATCAATGAGTATCCATCGCAAATAGTTTGATCCGGACCGAGAGTGAAATCCGGAACGTCAATAATATCAATATTAATATTATCGTTGTCGGTTCCGCAAGAATTAGTTACTGTAACAGAATAGGTTCCTGCATTTGTTACATCAATAGTTTGAGTGATTACACCTGTTGACCAGTAATAAGTTGTTCCGTTGTCACCGGCATCTAAAGTAAGAGTATTTCCATTGCAAAGTTCAATGTCCTGACCAAGAAATACATTCAATGGCATATCGTATTCAACTTCTACACTTGTTGATTCTTCACAATTTGCAACTGTAACAGTTATTTCAAAAGTTCCTGAATATAAGGCTGTTATTGTTTCTGTAGTTTCGCCTGTATTCCATTCGTATTCTGGTGTTCCATAAATAGTTGTAACTGTTGCATCCAGAGTTATCGGGTTTGTTGCACAAATCCCTGAGACATTCACCCCGAGATTCGGTTCTATTTCATTGTATTCCACCACTATACTTTCAACAATTGTTCCGCAAGGATTTGTAATTTGAACAGAATAATTTCCGGGTTTATCAATCAAGAATGTTGGCAAAGTGTCTGTATAAGTGTATGTTCCCAAATCTGCTGTCCATAGAAAAGTGCAGCCATCATTGTATGATAAATCGTATTCGATAATTTCATTAGTACAGAGAACAGTTGGACTTGGCCCGAGGTTTGCCCACGGAATATAAACAACAGTCAAAGTATCCATTACCGTATCCGAAACATTCCCATTATATGAAATACATTGTATTATATAAGTTCCCGGATCGAAAAGAAACCATGGATCAGGATCAACATGATTTTGCCACATTGGCATTGTTGAAGGATAGTTAAAGTTCCAGTGAACTGAATCAATAAAAGTTGTCCCTAAGAAAAAGAAAGTTGTGTCTATATAACAACTTGTCTCAAAAGTAAATTCAGCCGAAGCAAAAAAACTGGTAATAAATGTTGGTAAACCTTCATCACATTCTTCTACTGTAGGTGTACTGGCCACATCTAAAAATACTGCATCAAGTTGAAGGTCGGCAGCTATTCCTGCAAGTAAGGGTTCATTAATACGAGCTAACCATGAAACATCGTCTCTTGCACAATAAATTTTCCCGTCAGGCGCAAGCTGAACTGCTCCTCCGTCACCATACGACTGAGGTCCTAACCATCCTACAGTTTCATGAGAATTAAGAAAATTCGTAACATTTGGCAGTTCTAATAAGTCCCATTGGTGTACTTCATTATCCCATCTGTTCACTGCATATAAATAATGTTCATCCGGAGAAAATTCGCAACCATAGGCATCAGGAAATCCAGACATTGTAACCGGATTTGTCAAATCTCCAGTGAGGTTATCAAAATCAAACAATTCGTACAAATCCATAGCTTCAATACCAAGTACTACTTTAGTTCCACTTGGCGATGCTTTCATATATCCTCTAGATTCTCCTGAAGAGCCGGCATGTGGTGTTCCTGTAGTAGAGGAAACATATCCATTCACCAAATCAATTCCGGCACTAGTTACAAGGATGGAACGAAAATTAGCATTTCCCCATTCATGAACTATTACCCAAATATCTGTACCGTTTGCATGATTAACAGCTGTAATTTTTTCAGGTGATGGGTTGAATATAGGAATATTTTTCTCAAGTGGATCTACATCACCCAATCCGCCATTGGCAGTCATATCTACTCTTGAATATGCTAAACCTCCTGATTGCAAGTTGTCATCAACAGTAAAAATATAATATGTATTTGGGTCCATTGGTTTTGGAATTATTACAGCTGATTGTGTCGAGGAGGCATCACCGGTTAATCCGAAACCATTTGGCATTTGAACCATATTTGCATCCCATACTAAAGTTCCATCACTAAAAAACAGAAGGTTACAACTTGGGTCACTAATAGTTGCAACACCCTCGTTTGTAGTTAATGGACTACCACCAAAAGCAACAGGTGTAACTGTTGAACAATCCCAGGAAACTCCTGCATTAGTTCCAAAAATCCAGTTGTTTCCTTCACCATTTTGTGCAAGAATATTCGATACAAAAATTATGATTAAAGAAAATGTTAAAATTTTAGCTTTCATAATATAAAATTTAAAGTCATCAAAAAATTAAAGTTGCAAGATATATTTATAGTTTTTATTATCAAAACAATTTGTCAAATTCTATTGAGTAACAGTTTATTTCTAACTGATACACACATAGAAACGAAAGAATAAAATTTTGTCATAAAGTAAAATAAACATATCAAAATTACTGATTTATGACGATTTCATTTTTTTAAAGTTGCTTAAATATTTTTTTGAATTTTGCTATTTAATTCATTTTTCTTTGAGCTTGATGCGTTTTTTCAAACAAATGTATTTTTATGTGGATATTATAAAGGAACAATTTTTGTGTATTTTTGCAAATATTTAAAATTTAGATTATTAAGAAGATATATAAAATATTACTAATTATAGTAGCTGCATTGATATTCCTATTATCGGCAACTTATTCTATTATTCAATTTAGCAGTATTCAAACATCTTTAACTCAGTATTTTGCAAATAATCTTTCTGAGAAATTAAACTCGAAAATTACAATTGGCAGTGTAGATATTAGCTTTTTCAGCAATTTAATTCTCGAAGATATATATCTGGAGGACCAAAATTCTGATACTCTGTTTTTTATCGAAAAACTTGTGGCAAATATAAACTCTTTTAGTATTGATAAAAAGTATGTGAAAATAAATAAAATTACCCTCGAAAATTCAAGAGTAAAATTTTCAAAAGATTCGCTAAGTGTACTTAATCTAAGATTTTTTATCGATAGTTTAAAAACTGAAAATAAGGATACTACGCTATGGCAAATTTCCTGTTCCGACTTAGAAATGTCAAATTCTACATTTTCGTATAAATCATTTAATAATGAACAAAAAATTCAGGGCATAAATTACAATGATATTTACATATCAAATTTTTCTTTTTCGATAAATGATTTTGAAACAAAAAACGATTCTATAATATTTAGATTCAGCGATTTAAGTTTAGTTGACAAGAGCAATTTTGAAATAAATTTGCTTGAATCCTCGAATATAGTTACCAAGAATGAAATAATTTTAAACAACTTAAAAATAAAAACTCCTTTCAGCGAACTATTTGCAAATCATTATATTATGAAATTTGATAGTGTAATAAATTTTCATAATTTTAATGAAAATGTGAAGATTATTGCTTCAATTGAGAGGAGCAATTTTGGATTAACAGATTTGTCAATGTTTTCGCCAAAGCTTCATGGAATAGATCAAAATGTTAGGATTGATGGCGATTTTTCAGGATATATTTCGAATTTCAAAGTGAAAAATCTGAATATTGAATATGGCAATACAACCAAAATTTCATTGAAATGTAATATTCAAGGACTACCGGACATTTCAAATACATTTTTTTATGCCAGTGTTAACCAGATTGTTAGTACAAAAACCGATATTGAAAGTTTCAATCTTCCATATTTTGTCAAGAATAGAAACATATCTCTTACTGAAAATCTAAAAACTTTTGGAGAAATAGAATATAAGGGAAAAATCTCGGGTTTTATTTACGATTTTGTTTCATACGGAAGGCTGCAAACAGATTTGGGAAACCTGATCACAGACATTTCCATAAAGCAAGACAGGCAACTTGAAAAAGTTAGTTTTAATGGAAATTTCAAAACAGAAGATTTTAAACTTGCTTCGATTTTTCAGAATGAAAAACTTCCTGAAAATGCTAGCATCAATACAAAAATTAACGGTAATTATCAAAAATCGGCTGGCATTTTTGCTGAATTGGATGGTTCGTTGAAAAATATTGAGTTCAATAATTATACATATTCAGATATTGAAGTATCAGGAAAACTTTCCGATAAAAAGTTTGATGGGCAAGTAAAAATTAGCGACCCAAATGTAAATCTTGATTTTTTAGGCCTGATAGATTTTTCGCAAGAAACTCCTATTTTCGATTTCACGGCATTTGTTTCAGATGCAAAACTCAAAAAATTGAATTTCGTGAAACAAGACAGTCTTGCTAAATTATCGTTTATGCTTTCCGCAAATTTTGTTGGAGACGAAATTGATAATTCCAAAGGTAAGATCGAACTTTTTGGTACTAAGTTTCAAAATAAAAAAGGTTCGATAGACCTCAACGAATTTTCAGTTATTTCTACTGAAAAAAACAATTCAGATTTTCTTCAGCTAAATTCAGATTTTGTCGATTTAGAAATTCTCGGAACATTTAAGATTGAAAATCTCTACACAAGTTTCGAAAAACTTTTTCACAAATATTTTCCTTCGTTTTCGAGAAGCAAATATCAAAATCTGGATACAACTAATAATTTTGTATTCTCAGCAAATCTGAAAAATACACAAGCAGTTAGCAGGGTGTTTTTTCCGTATGTTTTTGCTAAAGAAAACACAAATATTCACGGCAAATTGAATTCAATTAATAAAACAATTCATGTGGCAATTTCTTCGCCTGAAATAGATTTTAAAGGAAATAAACTCAAGGATTTTAGTTTTAATGTTTCAAATTTGAACGATTCCTTATTTTTCCTCACAAAAGCAAAGAATGTAAATATCAATAAAACAGTAAATATTGACAATTTTGTTGTTTCGGCTTCTGCGAAAAAAGACAGCCTTGGTCTAAGCATCAACTGGCAAAATTTGGATACTTTAAATTATAATGGTAACATATTGACTCGTACCTTTATAACTAAAAATGAAAAGAGTGAGAATCCAATAATTAATATTTCAGTACAGCCATCTATTGTTACGATTGCAGATACAGTATGGACGATTAATTCTTGCAAAATAAATATTGATAGTACTTTCATTGGCATCGATAGTTTTATGGTTTTTAATGAAAATCAGCATATTGCACTACATGGAGCACTTTCTGAAATTCCGAACGACACTTTGAAAATTAATCTTCAGAAAATTAATCTTTCATACCTAAATCTTTTTACAGCTAATACTAATGCCCATTTTGAGGGAAAAATTGATGGTGAGGCACAATTAATTGATTTTTATGAAAGAAGTATATTTTTTTCCGACATCAAAATCAAAAATTTGAATATCAATAATGAAAAAATAGGTTACACAGAAATTTTGAGTGATTGGGATAAAAATAGTAAAAGTCTTCATTTACATGCTTTTACAAAAAGGGATAAAATCAAAACCTTCATTATTGATGGGAACTATCTGCCAAATAAAAATGAACTTGAATTTGATATTTCATTAGATAAACTGAGGCTAAACATTTTTGAACCTTATTTGAAAGAAAATATTTCTGAACTACGAGGAATAGCCAGCGGCAAACTAAAATTGGAAGGACAACTCAAGAAACCTGTTTTGAATGGAATAGTTCAGTTACAAAAGTCGTCGTTTACAATCAATTATTTGCAAACCAGATATAATCTTTCTGATTCAATATTTGTTGAAAATAACTTGATAAAATTTGAAAATACAAAAATCAACGATAGCAAATATGGCACATCGGCAATTGCAAAAGGCGAGATTAGACACGATTATTTTAAAAATTTCTTTTTCGATATAAATATTGTTGCTGATAAATTTCTATGTTTAGATACTCGTGAATCTGACAATGAACTATATTTTGGGACTGCATTTGCAAGCGGATTGATAAAAATAAACGGAGCCTTGTCGAATATCGAAATGGATATTAATGCAAAAACCGAAAAAAACTCTCGATTTTATATTCCTCTAACAAGCGAGAGCGAAATTAGCGAGAGCAATTTCATCACTTTCGTGAATGAAAATATAAAACAGCTTGAAATAATTGAAGAAGAATCTGTCGATCTTTCAGGTGTAAAATTGAATTTCCAGTTGGAAGTTACGCCCGAATGTGAAGCTCAATTAATTTTTGACTCTAAAATGGGCGATGTAATAAAAGGCAACGGAAACGCAAATTTAAAAATGGAGATTAGCTCGGCAGGCGAATTCAATATGTTTGGCAATTATGAGATTGATAGAGGAGAATACAATTTTACATTACAGAACTTTTTCAGTAAAAAATTCAGGATAAAAAAAGGTGGGACAATAAAATGGAACGGTGATCCATACGATGCCGATGTCGATTTGTTGGCATATTACGATGTTTCTACTTCGCTTGACAACCTGCTCCTCGATACCAGCGAAATCTTCAGAAAAAGAATACCGGTTGAATGTCTGATTCATATGACAGATAAAATTTTAAACCCAAAAATTGACTTTTCTATAGACTTGCCCGATTCCGATGAAAAAACAAAAGACCAAGTCAACAATTTAACTGAAAATGAGACAAATAAACAATTCATTTCACTTTTGGTGATAAATCGTTTTCAACCATTGAGTTATCTCAGCAATTCGGGTAGCGATAATTTTGGGGCTAACTATAGCCTCACAGAAAGTGGCACAGAAATTCTTTCCAACCAATTGAGTCATTGGCTTTCGCAAATAAGCAACGATTTTGATATAGGTTTCAACTATAGGCAAGGCGACGAGCTCAGCAGCGATGAAATTGAAGTAGCCTTAGAAACCCAATTGTGGAACGACAGAGTTAGAATAAATGGAAATTTTGGGGTAGGAGGGCAGTACGAAAATGCAAACAAAATTGTGGGCGACTTCGATATAGATTTCAAACTCAATAAATCGGGAAAACTCCGTGCAAAATATTTTACAAAAGCCAATAATTCATTGATTTACGATGAATCACCATATACTCAAGGGGTAGGAGTTTTTTATAGAGAAGAATTTAACAAATTGTCAGATTTGTTTAGAAAATATAGTTTATTTAAATAAGTAAGCTAAGTTCAGCCTGTCCCGATTTCTTATCGAGAAGATACGTACGCTTAATGGTGGGAGAAGAGTGCTGGTGGCTATAATGCTGTCAGCCGCCTACTCGATTGTGGTGTCGTTTTTTATTTCTTCAAAGTTTTTTACTTCTATTTTTCCTTTTGTAGGTATCATATTCCGCCAAACCCAATTATAATGTTCAATCACCTTTTTGGCTTTCAAATGAGGTCTTTCTCCAGTTGTGTGTCCGTTCTCTACAACAGTTATATTGTAGTCTTTTGTTAAAGCAGACTGTATTGTAGATTCAACACAAAAATCAGTTGCACAACCTGTTATAAATAATTCGTTTATTTTAAGTTCTATCAGTTTTGATTGAAGTTCAGATTTGTAAAAAATATCATTTGCATATTTGTCAATCCGAACATCAGTTGATTCAACAATTAGTTCATCCAAATTTTCCCATTCGAATGAATTTTTTTCAAATTCTCCAGTTCCAGTTCCATCATGTTGAATATAAATCACAGGGAAATTCCGCTCTCTAAATATTGAAGCAAGTTCATTTATACGCTTAACAACTCCATCTGTGTCAAATCGAGGTGTTTTCGGTGTGAAAGAACCTTTTTGCATATCAATTACTAATAGAGATTTTCTGTTTTTCATTTATTTACAATGTTTTTTCAAAATGCCCGCTAACATTAGTATAAACAGAAAATTCCGTTTATTTCTTTATTATTATTTGTTTTAAATATCCATCTCATCGAAAGGATTATGAATATCATTGAACTTTGTGTTTGATATATGTGTGAATGTTTCTTTTGTTTTACTCAATTCATGTTCTAATATTGAATGACTTTGTTTTAAATTAATTTAAATTAAAAATACAATTGCAAAAATATAAGAATTCTGTAAGCTCGCAAACTGCTTTTGTCTTTTTTCCTTTAATTCCATCCCTGAGAGATTTCCATCTGAGTATCAACTCAAATTTTCTTTTGCTTGATGAACCGCTAAGTACGAGACCCGTATGCTTAGTGGTGTGAAAGGTGTACTGGTGGCTATTCTGCCATCAGCCGCCTACTCGATTGGGGTTAGTTATTTTAGAATATATTTTCAAGAAACTTTTTTAAGTTCTTTTCAACTGCAGATTTTCCAGCAATGCTATTTTCATAAAATAAAGTTCTGAATCCTGAAATATCAAAAGGTAATTTTCCCCGAGTTTTATCACTCAAAAGAATAGTCGGTTTATTAATTGCATGTGCATATCCAACTTCATAAAAAACATTTGGATTGTCTGGTGTTATTTCTGCAATAATTACTGATGCTTCTTTTATTGATTTTACTATGTCTTTAATTATTGGTGTTGCTGTATAAAATTCATCTGCTCTTTCCACCTCCAAACCAAAATCTTCGCAAACAGGCTTTATTACTTCCTCGTACAGTTGATTATATTGGTCAGAAAATTGCATTACAATAAAAGCCTTAGGCTTTAAAGTGTTAATCTTAAACTTTTTAACAATCATCTCTTTAGTCGAGGAGAACGCTAATTGTAATTGTCCTTTACGCACATTATCTATACCTGCAACTACAAAAATATTATTAATGAACAATGAAATAACCGAACCTATTACTGTAATTTTAACCTTATAAGTTTTTTTAATATCAAAAGTGTCAGGCTCTCCAACTCCATTTAATAAATCCCATTTATTCGTTTTATTATTAAATTTCACTAATCCATATAAAAACCCAGATGTATTAAATCCAACATTTAAGTCAGCTCCTGTTTCTGTATTAAAAATCAGTTGGCATATACCTAATTTATCTTTCGATTGAAATTCAAATTCAATTGTTCCATTTTCAAATTCAATACTTGAACTAACAAATGCATTTAATATTTTTTCTTCTCCAAGTTCATTTTTTTGGGTTTTGGGAATATACTTAATCTCATCATCTTTAATTTCAGCATATCCATTTGTAACTAACCATTCATTTTTCATATTATTTATGTTTTATTTCGTTGTATACTCTTTGACTAATTAACCCCAACGGTTTGCAGCTATGGCACGTGGCCGTTCACTACTTAAATTTATATTGATTACCTGTATGTTTAATTTACTTATCATTCTTCTTGATGACCCAAATGCGGCTATGTGCTATTAGGTGCTGTGTGTGCCCAGCATAAGCGTATGCGGACACCCACCTTGATGTTCAAGAAAAATTTGAAAAATACAAATTATTTTTTGAAAATAAAAATTGATATTCAATTTGGGTAGGCATTAAATATTTCCAGAGAGTGAAAGTCTCTT
>JABHKC010000181.1 GCA_018692315.1 Bacteroidota bacterium
GATAGTAACTTATTGGAAAAAAATATACATGAACTCCATTTTTATTTAAAAAATTAATGTTTTTTATCAAAGCTTGCATTTGTCTGTATTACAGAATATTAACATCATTTTGCTTGTTTTTGTGAATTATGCAGGTTAAAAGAATTGAGAAGAAAAATGATAAATAAGTGTCAACGCTTTACATCCATACACATCACTGTAACCTAACACCACAGACTTCAACTAAAAGATAATATTTTCATAACTTTGCACAGATAATTATGGAGTGACATAATAGATAACATTAAAATTATGAGTAAAGCAAAAATATCCATACGGTTTTTTGACGACCGCGAAGTGCGAGCCGTTTGGGACGAACAAAACGCCAAATGGTGGTTTAGCGTGTTGGATATTGTAGCTTTGCTTGCCGACCAAGACGACTACACCAAAAGCCGCAACTATTGGAAATATCTTAAAGCCAAGTTAAAGAAAGAAAACAGTCAAGTGGTTAGTGCCACTACCCAGTTGAAACTTCTTGCACCAGACGGCAAAAAGCGTTTAGCCGATATGCTCGACTACAACGGTATTATTGCCTTAGGCAAAGAATTTCCGGGCAAAAAGGCAAACCGATTCATAGATTGGTTTACATTCAGCGATGAAAGCATAGATGGAAAAAGCAAAACTAAAGCGTATGCCATGTTTGAAAGTTCTTTTATCAACAGCAAAGAAGTTGGCACAACCAAAGGTTTACAACAAATACACGCTTATTTGTTTGGCGGATTGTATGATTTTTCGGGACAAATCAGACAAAAAAATATTTCAAAAGGTGGTTTCCAATTTGCCGTATCACGCTTTTTAGGCGAAACATTAAAGCAAATAGAAGCAATGCCCGAAACTACATTTTACGAAATCGTAAACAAATATGTAGAAATGAACATTGCACACCCTTTTATGGAAGGCAATGGCAGAAGCGCCCGAATATGGTTGGATTTGATATTAAAAAAACGCCTTAAAAAATGCGTGGATTGGAGTAAAATAGGCAAGCGTGATTACATGAATGCAATGATGTTAAGTCCAACAAAAAGTAGTGTTCTAACAACTCTTTTGAAAAATGCGCTCACTACCAAAATAAACGACCGCGAAATGTTTATGAAGGGAATTGACTACTCATATTACTACGAAGAAAATGACTAAAGATAAAATGGCAAAAATGGGCTGCACACAACGAAAAATGAAAGCGAAACAACAAAACAGAAAACAGCAAAACCTCAATAAATAGAACTATTAGCGGTTTGCAAAACCGAGTCCCGATGAAAAATCGGGATTAAGCTAAATTCAAAGCTATGAACCTCCAGTCCATGCTGGTTTTTTGTATTAAAAAAAAACGAATCAAAAACTATTGAAATAATATCATCAGATATTTCTTGCACATAATTTTTATAGCCTAATGTTTTAGCATTTTATCATTTTTATTTACACTAATCTCAATTTTTTCTGCCTCAATATCTATAAACCAATCTATTTGGGAATTAAATATTTGTATTGTATTTGATATAATATACATTTGCACTGTTTTAAAATTATTGAGAAATTAACCTATTTATTGAAATATGAGACTTAAATTTAGTTTATTACTTATTGGTATTGTGCTTTTTCAGAGTTTAATAGCCAAAAAAGTTGAAACTACAAAAGCTAAAAATATTGCGAAAAACTTTTATTACGAACGAGTTCAGCAATTCAAACCAGTAAAATATCACCAACTATTTTTATACAAATCAGAGCAAAACAGTCAAAAAGAAAATCCTTCATTTTATATTTTTAATGTAGGACAAAACGATGGTTTTGTATTAGTTTCTGCCGACGATGCAGTAGTTCCTGTTCTGGGATATTCTTTTTCAGGAACAATGGATTTAGAAAAAATTCCACCTGCTCTCGATTTTGTTTTAGAGAACTACAAAAATCAAATTCAAAACACAGTTGAAAGACAGATACAAGCAAATAGTTCAATTCAACAAATGTGGTCGAAATTAGATTATTCTGATCCTTCAGTTGCTTCAAATGAAAAAAACACATCGGTTGGACCATTGCTTTTGACCCATTGGAGACAAGGATACCCTTATAATGAATATTGTCCTGATGATATTGAAGGCCCGGGAGGACATGCCTTGGTTGGTTGTGTAGCTATTTGCATGGCACAAGTTATTAAATACTATAATTATCCGGAAACCGGCGAAAGTAGTTCATCGTATTATGCTACCGGATATGGATACCAAAATGCAAATTATGGAAATACAACATATGAATGGACTCATATGCCAAATTCTATTACCGAAAGTAACAGCGAGCTTGCAGAGTTTTTGTTTCATTGTGGTGTTGCTGTTGAGATGAATTATGGACCTGAAGGATCCGGTGCTTACACAAATAGAACTGTCACTGCCCTAAAGGATAATTTCAAGTATGCGGATGCAATTTCTTTAATGAAAAAAGTGGATTATACAGATCAGGAGTGGATTGATATGTTAAAAAATGAATTAGATAATTTACGACCAATGATATATGCCGGAAGGGAAGGTCAGGGTTTGGTCGGTCATGCTTTTAATTGCGATGGATATCAGGGAGACGACTATTTTCATATGAACTGGGGTTGGGGCGGACAGTCTGATGGATTTTATCGAATTAATTCATTGAATCCTTCAGGAAGCAATTTTAATTTCGATCAAACTGCTATAATAAATATATATCCCGCCGCAAACTACCCGGAACATTGCACTTCATTCAAGCTAATTGATGGTAACGAAGGTTCGTTCAATGACGGTAGTGGTGTCGAGGAATATCATAATGTTGTTGATTGTCAGTGGCTTATTTCGCCATATTGTGGAAGTGGAATTGAGTTGAGTTTCGATGAATTTGATCTTGCAGAGGGCGATACACTTTATATTTACGAAGGAGAATCTACTACAGATAAAATATTAGCAAAATATTCAGGTAATACAATTCCAGACAATGTAATTTCTACAGAAAATAAAATGCTTTTACAGTTTTTGTCAGGAAGTAATTATATGTCGCAAGGTTGGTCTGTAAATTATAAATCAATATCTTGTCAAGGAACAAAAATATCTTACGATACTGAAGGAACCGTTTCTGATGGTAGTAATTCGTGCGATTATCAAAAAGCAGCAATCTGCAATTGGGAAATTTCTCCGCTTCAAGCTGAAGTGATAAATATTCACTTTACCGATTTTGAGCTTGCTGAAGATATTGATAATTTGAAAATTTATAAAGACGATATATCGAATGCAAACTTGATTGCAAGATACGATTATGAAAACCTACCAACAGATTTGACCATAAATTCAGGAACAATATTTATAAGATTTTTCTCCGATACTGATAATAGTTCTGGTGGCTGGTCTTTAGAATATACTTCAGATGTAACTTCTGTTGAAGAAAAAAATATTAGCGATCTTTTTAGAGTTTTTCCAAATCCAGCTACTAATTTGATCAATATTGAAAATCTGACAAACAAAAATATTGCATCAATCGGGATGATAAATATTTTCGGACAAACAGTTTTGCAGTATTTCCCTGAAAAAAACTATTCAATCAACTTGCTTTCTATTGATATAAACGAAATTGCAGACGGAGTTTATTATCTTAGGATAGAAACTGAAGAGAAAGTTTTCAACCAAAAGTTTATTGTTTGTAAGTCGAACTAAAAACAATTTGCTGCTGAAATTTAAATAGTGGCACTATTCAGGAAATGCAATCTTCCGTTTAAAGAAATAATTGAAATGAAAAAATTCAAAGTTTTCGAATAAAATTATCTCGAAGATGTATCAATTTCAATTCGCCGGATAAAACAAAATTGCACTGCCACTCATATTTATCTGATAAGCTTTACCGGGAATCATATCTCCAATTTGGTTTATGCTAAATGATGGCCAAAATATCTGTCCGCTATCGTTTTTTACAATGTCAATATTGGAAATTATTGAATTCAGCATCAAATCTATAGGTGCAGCCGAAGTTCGTAAATAGCCCAAAATGCTCCAGCCGGTATTTAAATTAATAGCAAAGTTTTCAGGATAAATAAAGTCTCCTGAAATTAAAAGTGTATCGCTCACAAACATATTGATATTGTAACCTTCGCCAAGACTTATATTTCCTATCAAATTGACATTATATTGCGGAAAAAATGTGTTTCCATTACCATCTTTCACAAGTTGTACATTGCCGATAATTTCAGAAAAAATACTATCAAGTGATGCTTCAAAAGGATCTACATTTATAGAAAAAATACTCCAGCCTTGTTGTAATTCAATTGTTTGCGAGCTTGAAGAAAATGCTTTAAGCGAACTTAATCCGCTTATTCCGTTAGTTGTAAAATATCCTTCATCTAAAAAATTAATTGTATTATATGTTGGTGTTGCAAAAAATTCTTGCTGGTCGGAGGCTCTCCAAATCTTCCAAATAAATTCTTCATTGCTTGTGAAGCCATCGTTGCCATTATATTCGCCCCAAGCCGAAAGAGCAGTTTGATATCCTTGCCAAAGAATTGTGCCGCCGCAAGCCCAAAATCCAAGCGAATCGTAAAATACTCCAAGATAGTCGCCTATTTGAATTTGCTGATTTTCAATGGAAATTTCTATAGTATCCGGAATCAAAATTGTATGATTGTCGGCTGTATTTGAAAAGCCCCAGGGAGGCTGGGGAAATGGTGTATTTACGAAAAAATATTCTGTCAATGAACAATTGTTAATATCCGAAATCGTAACATAATAATTTCCTGAAACTAAGTTAGAAATATTTTGCTGAGTGGCAGAGTTCGACCAGATATATTCATAAGGACTAATACCACCTAAAACTGTAATGTCGATAGCTCCATCGTTTGAACCAAAATTGCTAAGATCTGAAATTTGAGATGAGATTTCTAATTCTTCAGGCTCCTCTATAATACTAATATTGATTGTATAGCAGCCATTTAGGTCGTTGATAATTACTGCATAAATGTTAGCAGATAAGTTTTGAATATCCTCGTTAGTTGCTCCAAACGACCAACTGTAAAAATATGGTGAAGTGCCTCCAAATACTGTCATATCAATGCTACCATCGTTGCTACCATAACACGATATATTTTCACTTTCGATAGTTGAGATCAAGGGTGTAGGCGAAACAATTTCAGCACTATCAATCGCAGTACAACCAATGCTATCGGTTACTATTGCAAAATATAAACCTGCCGAAAGTGAATTTATATTCTGGCTTGTTTCGCCGTTCGACCATGTATAATCTTGATAAGGTTCTATTCCTCCTGTAGGAGAAATTGAAATAGCTCCATCGAAAAAACCAAAGCAAGATGTTGGAGAAGCTTGCATATTTAAATTAAATTCTTCGGGTTGGGGCACAAAGATATTTTCCATTAAAAAACAATTATTGTCATCGAAAATGAGAATATTGTAGGTGTCTGAATCTAAATTCATTATATCTTCGGTAGAATTGCCATTAGACCAATAAAACGAATATGGACTGTTGCCACCCATAGGATTTAAATTGATTGAACCATCGTTTCCTCCATAACAACTGACTTGATTTGTAGTAAATTCAATATTTATTTGGGCTGGTTCAGATACAATCAAATTTTCGATAATGCTACAAGAATTGGCATCGGTAATTGATACAGAAAAAGCATCAGCTTCCAATAAAAACAAAGAACTTTGATTTTGTCCGTTCGACCATAAATATTGGTATGGTGAAATTCCACCAGAAACATTCAATTCGATGGAACCATCGGAATTTCCAAAACAACTCACATTGTTAATATTTGCATTAAGTATAAAAGGATTTTGAGGCTGTGAAATGAAGATACTATCTGAGATTTCGCAATTATTTGCATCAATGATTGTAATATTGTAGCTCCCCGAAATCAGGCTATTGATGTTCGCAACAGTATCATCGTTCGACCATTGATAGGAATATGGTAGATTTCCGCCAAGTAAATCAGCGCTAATATTACCGCTACTATCTCCAAAACAAAGAATGTCGTTTCCAATTAGATTCAATGAAAATTCGTTAGGCTCAACTATTTCTTCTGAAGAGATTATTGTGTTATTGTCAGAATCTGAAATAGTTATAGAATAAATTCCTTCTGCCAAATTAAATATATCTTCTGTAGTTTCTCCGTTCGACCAACTAAAACTATAGGGTGCAATCCCTCCCGAAATAGTAATATCAATTTCTCCATTGTTTTCGCCAAAGCATGTGATGTTGGTTCCTGAAATATCAATATTTATTGAAGAAGCCGCAAGAGTATTTAATCCACTAATTCCGTTTGTAACGAAAAGATTTGAATCCGGAAAAAGAGGATTGTCGCTATAAGTAGCTGTTGCATTATGTTCACTACCCTCTGAACCATCCCAAATTTTCCATTTAAATTCTTCATTTGAAGCGAAGCCATCGTTTCCAAGATCTTCACCCCAAGAAACTAAAGTAGTGGTTAAGTTTTCCCACATAATATATCCACCGCAGGTTAATGTCCCCAGCGAATCGTAAAAAACTCCAATATAATCGCCGGTTTGTATTTGAATTCCATCAATACTGATTGAGTTAGTGTCTGCAATATATATAATGTGATTTGTTCCGGTAGAATTGAAATACCAATCGGGTGTCCCCGAAAAATAAGATATTTCTATGGCATCGTTACTTTGGCAGTTGTTTTGGTCGCTTATTGTAACAGAATATGTTCCCGGTTGAATTGCTGTAATTGTCTCGGTAGATTCACCGGTATTCCATAAATATGATGCCCAATTTCCTGCATCAATCTCGTATGTTTCACCTTCAAGGACTGAAATGTTATTGCCCAAATCGAATTGAGGAAAGCCATAGTTTTCTACGCTCAAATAAATTGTGTCGTTAAATTGATTGTTGTCGCCAATTAAATTGGCTACAGCTGTAATTTGATATATCCCAATATTTGAAAGATTTTCAATTGTATTAAATGTAATTGTACTTGTTGCACCTGATGCTAAATTTCCTGAATATTGCTGAGTTTGAATCGTTCCTGAGCTCAAAGAATACTGAATATCAAAAGTATAGATTGGGATTGTTCCAACATTTTGAATGAAAACGGAAACTTGTTCATTTGCAGACAATTGACAAGCCGATTGAGGTGATAGTATCGAAATGATTGCAATATCGGGACCAGAAATACTTGTTGCCGACAATGATCCTAAACCGCTTATTCCATTTGCTGAAAAATTTCCTTGATTTGGGTAGGAGCCGGTCAAATAGCTTGCTTGAGCACTAAACTCTTGTGCATCAGAAACTCTCCAAATTTTCCATGTAAATGTTTCGCCTGTTGCAAATCCATCGTTTCCATCGTCGGCACCCCATGCCGCAATACTGGTGGTTGTCCCTTGCCAGATTGCGTAACCACCGCAGCTTAATGTTCCAAGCGAATCGAAAAATACTCCAATGTAATCGCCTTGAGAAATTTGTGTACCATCAATAGTTAATGGTATTGAATTTGGAACAATTATTGTGTGGTTTGTTCCCGTAAATTCGTAGTACCATGATGGTTGTGCAAAACTAACGAATGGAACAAACAATAATAAACAAAACAAAAAACAAATAGATTTTTTTCTAAAACTCATATCAATTATTTACTTTTTTCAACAACTCAATAAAATGCAAAATAACTAAAAATATGAAGTTTTCTATTTTGAAATTTTCGATATACTTATTTTAACTTTAAATTTTTATAAAATCTCACGCATAGCTGCTGTTAGATCGTAAAGAACAAAAAAATCAGTAATGAGTCTTTGATATATTATATTTCATGACTTTGGGTCTTACTGACTTTGCATGATGATTTTTTCATAATATTCTGAAAAAAGTTCGATTTAAATTTTTGTTCTCAATAGATTTAAGTACTTTTACAACTAATTCAAATCAATCAAGAGGCTAATGTGCTGTATATTAAATAATTACACCCCCCCCCTTAATTTAGATGTATTATTATATGCGGTTTTTGTATGCTTTCTTATAGATTTTTTTGTAAATAATTTTTTAATTTTTGATTTGTCACGGCTCGAGCCTGGATAATTATGCACTTTTTTTCAGAATAGAATTTCAATTAAAATTTTGTTTAATTATTTAAAGAGTCAATTATGAAAAAATTATGTATATTTTTATTATTTAGTATTTTAAGTTTAGGAATGTATTCACAAAATCAATATTTGGAGACTAATACAGGAAGCACTAGTGTAGATATTGTGGATATTAATGTTCATAATATTTATAAAGACATTTATGGAACCGGTGGTTTTGGTGTTGTAAAAATAAATTGGTACGATCCTATGACTGGCTATGCAGGCTGGATAACCGAACAAATTCCTACAAATCTACAAACATTTGCAATTGCATCACCGGAAAACAGAGGTGGTTTGATAGTAGGAGCAGAAGATGCTACATTATATATGAGAAATGATGATAATGGTAATATCTCATATGGCGAGATAATATTAGATCTGACAAGTACCAACGATGTTTTGTGCCTTGAAGCTTACGAGGAGTATCTAATTGTTGGAGGCGAAAACGGATTATTATATACTGGGAAATGGAATCAAACAAACGGTGATTGGATCTGGACTTCTATTATTCTTACAAGTTTCCATATTCGTTCAGTTGCAATTGTTCCAAAAGGCACTGGATATTTAGTCGGTGCATTTGGAGACGAAAATGTCAATTTTATTTCTGAGGACTTTTTTAATACCACTACAAGTCCAATTTCTTCATTTGCAAATTTCCATGCATCTCATTTTTGTAGCGATGGTACAAATGTGAGGATAAATGTAGCCGGTGATGATATGCGGATATATCAAAGTGTAAATAGTGGAGCTACTTTTACAAATAATAATTTCCCGTATTACCCAGTTCAAAACATAGTTTCTAAGGATAAATATACTATTAATGTATGTGGCTTTCAGCCGGGCGAACTTATTAAAACAACAGACAATTGCCAAACTTGGGAAGAAATTGCAATTCCCGGAAACGAAGTTGTAAACGATATTGATATAAATGCCGATTGCCGTGTAATTGGAGGTGGAAATAATAATTTTGGGTGTAATAGACAAAAAGGAGGCTGTTTGACCTTGATATTTTTCAAGTGGACAAAAAGGAGGCTGTTTTTTTTAGCTAAAAAAACGATTTATGTAGCAGTGTTTTATCTTTGTATTATCAAGTTAAACGGAAGCAA
>JABHKC010000182.1 GCA_018692315.1 Bacteroidota bacterium
AAAAATGCCATTAAAATTTCAAAAATTTAGCAAGGATTTTCATTTCTGATCAGATTTAGATTTTTTTTAGATTTTTTTGTAATTTCGAGTCAAACTAAATTTGTAACATTTGAGAAAAGTGGTGTTTTCTTAGTGGCACTACTTATCAAAAATAGAGTTGATTCTAGCAATATTTTGTTTTTCAATTTCTTTTAAGGAAGTTTTACTTGTTTTTTTAGTCTTTTCTAATTCGAGTAATCTAAAATATTCATCTTTCAACTCTTCTGGAGGAACAATTTTGTGTGTTACATAATCTTCTACTCTATCGAGCACAAGCATTGCAGTATTTTTTGTAATGATATTATGTTTTTGACTTAATTCAAAAATAGTATCTCTATTTTCTTCATAATTAGCATTTAAATATTCAATCTTCTTGCTAGCCCAAATACGTGAAACTGTTGATGATTTGGCATTTTTACTAATAGTATAAGTTTTAGTTTGGCTAATTCCTCTTTTGCCTCCAAAATTGACATTTATGTCTGCTTTGTCTTGAGTAAGAATACCCACAATTTCGAAGTAAGTACCTGCCCGCTTTGGAGTTTTAGGGTAAACTTCTTGAATGTGAGCAGAATTATATTTGCAAGAAAGAAATTTTTCTTCATCAACTTTGAGCAACTGCAATGCTCTCTCAATAGAAGTAACACTTAAGTCAATAAATTCACCATTTGTTTTAGTACAAGTACGTTTCAAAAGAGAATAGTCGCTACCTTGACTAGATGTAATAGCAAATACAGGTATCGATGCTGATATTTTATCTTTCCCAATTGTGCATACTCCATCAGAAAACAGCAATATCTCATCAACCTTATTTGTGAATTCTATTTTATCTAAATTTGTAGCTCCATCGTTATCTAATGTTTTAATGTATTCAATAATTTCATTAATATTTGATGTCGTAAATTCTTTTTCTTCGGAACTGGAATAATTAAAGCTTGTAACAGATACATTAACTTCTGTGTTGAAGGTATTCAAATATGATTCTAAAAATTTTAACTCTTTTTCAATATCACGCTTTGAAGCAGAGTAAGAGTTATCCCAGTAAATTGCAATATCATTAGGTGTTTCTCGTTCGGTTTGTTTCAATCTATCAGGCTTTATATTGAGGTAAAAATAGGTCTGGCCCTCAAAATCGCAAGTGAATAGTTGAGAACTATCTTTTGCAAATCGAGGAATAGTAAATTTTAATGGTTCTGTTGGATCAAATTTTTCTTTTTTGAGACTAAGTACATATGCATTATCTTTTTTATCAAAATCTATATTCTGGAAATCCGACTTAATATACTTCTCGTCTGATTTGCTTTTAATCACTTCTACATTTAAAGAAAAATCATCAAATGCTTTTGTGTTGCCAAAAGGTAAAATGTAATAAAGATTTTCTTCATCTCCATTTAAGGTTTCCGTAAGAGCAAGTACAACCCTCTTATTCCCTTTTGCCGGTATAGGATAGATCTTAGTTTTAAAACTATTTCCTTTTGTTTTACTTATAATTCCTGGGTCAATCTTTTGTCGAACTACTGCCTCAAAAGCCTGACGTGCTTTTACTTTTTCTACAATTACTCCTTCTCGTAGTTTTCCATTTACTTCTAAAGCATAACGACAAATTTCTTGTTCGTTCTTCAGGGACATAGATAATTCGCCTTCTAAAATACGTGAGTATGAATTGTAAAATAGAATGTCAAATGTTGTGGTGGCAATATTCCCTACAACTTCTACATTTACAATAAGCTTAGAAATCTTGAGCTCTTTCCTGCTCTTTCCTTTATGTACACTTAAACTTGGAACTTGTGCCAAACATATTTGACTTATTAAGAGCAACAGTAATAATCTCAATGTTTTCATATTATTTTTTCTATTAGTTTATGATGGTATTACACACAATTTAATTTATCTGGATAAAATCATTTTTTGTCAGAATTTTATCATTTTTTACTAATAATTTTCAAATATATAAATTTATTTCAATCAGAAAAAATAGAAGCTATAATGATTTAAGTGAACATCTCAAAAACCCGAAAGCAAGAACAAATGAAAATGAGTTTTTGACAGGATGAGATATTTGTGATGAAATAATTATATTTGAAAAATGGAATTAGAAATAGTTTAATTGAGTGAATATCTGCGGTTACAAAAAGAATAAATTAAATATAGATACAATATGAAGAAGAAAATGGACAGAAGAAAAGCCTTAAAAAATATGGCAATTGGAATTGGAGGAATTCCATTTATTACTAATCCATTATATGGTTTTCCTGAGAGTAAAAGTGAAGCAAAAGCTATTCCTGCGAAGGCTTATGGAAATAGCGATATCGAAAAACCAATAACTGCCATTACACTCGGAGCCGGAAATAGAGGAAACGTTTATGGCAATTATGGCGTTCAATTTCCAAACGAACTGAACATTGTTGGAGTTGCCGAACCAATTCCAATAAGAAACGACCGCTATGCTAAAAAACATAATATTCCCGAAAAAAGTAGGTTTACCACTTGGGAACATGTATTTGAGCATCCAAAATTTGCCGATGCAATAATCATAACTACTCCTGACGACCTACATTACGGCCCATGTATGAAAGCTCTTGAAATGGGTTATGATGTTTTGTTGGAAAAGCCAATAGCTCCCACAGAAAAGGAATGTCGGGAAATACTTGCTTTAGCTAAAAAAACCGGTAGAATTGTAGCCGTTTGTCATGTATTGCGATATGCTCCATATTTTATTAAACTTAAGGAAATGATACATTCCGGTGCGATTGGCGAGCTTATCAGCATTCAGCATATGGAGCCTATTCAACATATTCATATGTCACATTCGTATGTTAGAGGCAATTGGCATAATTCAAAAGAAACAACTCCAATTATACTTGCTAAATCATGCCACGATTTAGATATTCTTAGATGGATGGTTGGCAAGCCAAGTAAAAACATTTCTGCTTTTGGTAATTTGAAATGGTTTAAAGAATCAAATTCTCCAAAGGGAAGTACAAACAGATGTACAGATGGTTGTTCTGCCGAATCAAAATGTCCATATTCTGCTCTAAAAATCTATTACAGAGAGAGAACTTACACCTATGTATTTGATTTTCCTGAAGATAAATCTACGCATAGCGAATTTATTATGGAGCAACTAAAAACTACTAATTATGGCCGTTGTGTTTATAAAATGGATAATGATCAGCCCGATCATTATGTTGCTTCTATAGAGTTTGATGATGATATCACTGTTAGTTTTTCTATGGAAGCTTTTACATCATATCACGGACGCAGAACTCGAATTATGGGTTCATTAGGCGATATTGTTGGAGATATGAACGAATTTATTCATACTGACTTTTTAACGAATAAAGTTGCAAAATGGGATATTAGTTTGGAAGATATGGATAATAAAAAAAATAGTGGTCATGGTGGTGGCGATTGGGCATTAGTAACAGATTGGGTTAGGGCTGTGAAAGAACAAGATTCGAGTTTACTAACTTCTACCATTGATGCTTCAATAGAGAGTCATATTATGGGTTTTATGGCAGAGAAAAGCCGAAAAACAAAACAAACTATTCCTATAGTTTAAAAAGCATGTTACATAGCAACTCAAAATAAGAATTAGCCAATTTTGTGAAATGGCTTAATTGTGATGAAATAGTTCAATTGATAAAAAAATATGCGAAAATTTCCGGATATGCTAATGTTGTAGGCAAGCAGGAAGAACGAAACAGAATGACTAATTTGCTGCAAGAAAATATAGAAAAAGCTAACACACAAATTGCACATTTAATTTTTGGTCAACACGCAAAAGATCAACCCTAAAAAATCAAAAGAGCTATTTTTTCAACAAGAAATTGTAGACAATTGCCCGTTGTACAATAGTCAACATTTATGCAATTTTACTCCATGAATTTACAGAAGATTTTTGGAGAAGTAATTAAACGGTTAAGAATTGAAAGGAATTTTTCACAAGAAGCTTTGGCTTTTAAAGCTGACATTGATAGAACATACATAAGTGATATTGAAAAAGGTGAAAGAAATATTTCCATTAATGTTGCTTTTAAATTAGCTAGTGTCATGTCAATCAACAATTGACGGATACAATCTTTTTAATTTAATTCTGGAATCCTTAGTAGTAAATCTCCAATTTATTTTTGCATTCTTATTATTTCTGTGATTTTGCCAAGCATCTACTTCATTTATAATTGTTTCAATATTGTCTATGCGTCTATTAAGGCATTGACCGTTTAAAACATTCAATTCTATTTCTGCCA
>JABHKC010000183.1 GCA_018692315.1 Bacteroidota bacterium
GCCCCAAATGGAAATTGCAAGATTTTTACCTGTATAAACTCCCGATCCTACAAGCAAACCACTCACACTAAATACTCCGATCTCACTAATCATTACCGGTTTTGTTTCCCATGCTGTTTTTGGAATACCCAAAGTCATATTTGAGCCTGTGTTTATTGTTGTTTTGAAATGTTTTGGCTGAGGGATTTGTATGATAGATTTCGAAACATTTGCAGAGTTTGGTGGATAGGTCAAATTAGCTGCATTGTTCATTTTTATTTGATAGCCTTCGCCGGGAACCATATCGCCGAAAACATTAATTCCATAAGTAGGCCAATAAACCTGCCCTAATGAGTTCTTGACAATCTCAATATCGCTGGTGATTGTACTTAACATTTCGACAATTGGAGCGGCATCGGTTCGCAAATAAGGAATGAGATACCAGCCAAGCGGAATAGGGCAATCTGTTAGTTCGGGAACTATTTCCGATCCGTTTATTGTCAGAATATCAGAGCTTGCCATTTTTACTTGATAAGCCTGAGTAATTGAATAATCTCCGATTGAATTAACCTGATACGCAGGCCAATAAACCTGACCCATATAGTTTTTAACAATTTCCACATTCGAAACTATATCACTCAAAATTGAATCGAATGGCACTTCCAAAGGTGAAATATATGTTGAAAAATAGCACCAGTTCAGCGGCAGAACTATTTGTTGCGATGTTGACATTGTTGAAACAGACAATGAGGATAAACCACTCATTCCATTTACAGCAAAAAACTGTTGGTCGGTCATAGGAGGAACGGGCATGTAGTTGGCATTTACATAATACTCAATACTATCAGAAATATCCCAGATTTTCCATTTAAACATTTCACCATCAGTAAAACCATTATTCATTCCAACTTCTGTACCCCATGCTGCAATTGAAGTTGTGTTATTTTGCCAAATTTGATATCCGCCGCATGCAAGTGTTCCCAAGGAATCGTAAAATACGCCAATATAATCTCCTGCATCTATAGGATTACCATTTATTATAATAGTTACGGTATCAGGAATTAAGATAGTATGATTTGTTGAAGTTACTGTGTATGGCCAATTTGGTGCATTAGGGTCTATCGGTTGGTTTATTTCAAAACTGGTATTTATAGTACATCCATTATTATCATATACTACAACTGAATAATTTCCTGCATTTAGACTTGAAATATCTTCAGTGTTCATTCCGTTCGACCACTGAAAATAGTAAGGACTCGTCCCACCGTCAATTGTCAAGTCAATATCACCATCATTAGCACCAAAGACACTTGCATTGCTTACTATCGACGATAAAATAAGTTCTAAAGGTTCAGTTATCTCAATTGTATCCGATATTGTATTTCCATTAAAATCACCAATCGTAACATAATAAAAGCCGGCTGCCAAATTTGATAAATCCTGAGTCGTATTTCCTGTATTCCACAAATATACATAGGGTGTCGTTCCACCAAAAACCGTAAGATTAATTTCGCCGGATGAATCGTTGTAGCAGTTTAAGTCAGAGGTGTTTATCACAACATCAAAATCGGAAAAATAGAAATAATTCGACACAAAAGTTGGTAGTCCTTCTCCACATATCTCTAAACCTGGAGTTGAAGAAACATCTATATTTATCGCATTTTGGGTAAAAACACTAAGCCCTCCGGTAGATAATGGTGGGCTAATACTAGACAACCAATATTGATCGTCTCTGGCACAGTAAACTTTACTATCTGTGGCAAGCTGAACAGCACCACCATCGCCATAAGTTTGGGATCCTAACCAACCAACTGTAAGGTGAGAGTTTAAGAAATTGCTTAAGTTAGGTAGTTGATATAAATCCCATTGATGTACTTCGTTATCCCATCTATTTACGGCATATAAATAATGCTCATCTGGCGAAAATTCACAACCGTAAGCATCACTATATCCGTTTATTGTAATTGGATTTGATAAAATTCCGGTGTTATTATCAAAATTAAATAATTCATAAGTAGCCATTCCTTCAATTGCAACAATCAACCGACTACCACTTGGCGATAGTTTCATATAGCCTCGCGAATCAGCAGAAGATCCGCTGTGTACAGTCCCAACATTTGATTGCACATATAAACTTATGTCAATATTTGCTGAAGTAATTAGGTAAGAACGAAAAGTATTGTTGTTCCACTCATGAACAACAACCCAATAATCTATTCCATTTGCGTGTTTTGTAACTGCAATTTTCTCAGGTGAAGTAGGTAAAATTGGGATGTTTTTTTCCAAAGGATCAATATCGCCGAGCCCACCATTTGCAGTCATGTCAATTCTGGAAAATGCTAATCCGCCCGATCCAAGATTATCATCAACTGTGAAAATATAGTATGTGTTTGGGTCATAAGGTTTTGGTACAATTACAGCAGACATAGTAGATGAGTTATCACCGGTCAGTCCATACCCGTTTGGCATTTGGTTCATATTTGCATCCCAAACAGTAGCCCCATCGCTAAAAAACAACAAGTTGCAATTTTGATCGCTAATTGTTGCCACTCCTTCGTTAGTAAAAAGGGGGCTACCTCCAACTGCCGATGGAGAAACTGTTACACAATCCCACGAAACGCCTGCATTTGAACCAAAAATCCAATTACTGGTTTCGCCACTTTGGGCATAGGTGTTTGAGATTAAAATCGAAACTAATAGAAATGTAAAAATCTTTGTTTTCATAATCCAAGTTATAAGTTAGAATTTAAAATTTCAAAAAAATCATTATAAAGACAGATATCTTGTATTGAAGTTGCCTATAAAATGTAATTTTTAGAAAAAAAACAGGATTTTATAGTTTTAAAGGAAAATTGAAAAAATAGATTTATAAATATTTTCTGTAACTAAACAGTATGTTTAGGGAACATCTAAAAATGCAAATTTCATCGTTGTTTCAAAATTTTAAAATCCTCATTTACAACGGTAAACTGCGGTTTTAAAATTTATTACGCCTTGAAATTTACTATTTTTAGAAGTCCCCTTTATATTGTTGATTTTATGATTGCTGCAAAATTTATCGTACCGTAAAAAAGGCTATGTTGTTGATTATGTTTTCTTTGCAATGTTCGCGATTTACATCGTGAACATTGCGGTAAATTTTTTATTTCACAATAGGAAAGCATATTACAATTTAGTTTCCTACACTAATTACTTATTTCGAATAATTATCATACCACAAGTTTTAAACTTAAGGCAGAATTTAGGTGTATGACAAGCAACTTGACAAACTTTTCAACTTTCAACTACCTAATCCAACTTCCGTGTCCAAATTGCTGTACGTCCAAATAGCGTTATTCCAATATATCCGGTAATTTCCAGGACATTGTCATTTTCCAATTCCATTACACAACTGTATGTTTTGCCGTTTTTAGGATCATAAATAGTGCCGTCTTCCCATTCGTCATCGTCAAAAACAAAATTTTTCAAAATGACCAATCCAAGTTTTGATTGTTTTCGTTTACTCGGATCAGGATTATTTATATCGTATCTTTCAGCATTTTTGTCGAGAATTTCAACTATTTTCCCATTATATTTGTTTCCTACTTTATATATTTCAACAACTCCTTTTTTGTCTTCTGAAAACCATTTTCCGAGCACTTTGTCTTGTTTGGAAATTTTTTGAGCATTCACCAAATTTGGCAATGCCATAACGGCAACAAGCAATAAAACAAATATCTTTTTCATCATAAAAACGTTAAATTATACATATTTCAAAAAAATCAAAAATAGTAAAACTTTCAGTAATTCAAATTTAATCAAAAATCTCCTTAATTCGGCATGGGAGTTTTAGCTCCCTGAGAGACCACAGAATTTCATATAAAAAAGCTATATACATTTGAGCCAAGCTGTTTCTACGGAAATCCGTGTAATTTGCGGGAAATAAAAAATTTCTACCTTCTGTAAAGATATTCTCCCTTTAAATTTTTGTTTAAAAGTTTGCCGGATTTTATTACAATTTTTCCATTTATGATTACGTATTCCGGCGAACCAATAGTTTTGAAATTTTCGTATGCGTTATAATCACAATTTTGATGATGAGTTTTTGCCGAAATAGTATTTGATTTTTTAGTATCCCAAATCACAATATCGGCATCCGAACCAACATTTATAGCTCCTTTTTTTGGATACATACCAAAATGTTTGGCTGCATTGGTCGAACAAAGTTCCACAAATTTTTGTTTGCTCAGCAGACCTTCTAAAACTCCATAAGTATAAATTAAACTCAAGCGATGCTCCACCCCGCCAATGCCGTTAGGAATTTTTGTAAAATCTTTGGAACCTGTGTTTTTTTGACCGGCAAAATGAAAAGGGCAATGGTCTGTAACAATGGTCTGTACACGTCCGTTAGCGATCGCTTTCCAAAGTTTTTCTTGATGCGATTTTTCGCGTAGGGGAGGGCTCATTACATATTTTGCACTTTCAAAATTCTTTAAGTTATAAAGTTTTTCGTCTAAAAGCAGATATTGTGTGCAAGTTTCTGCAAATATATTTTTGTTTGATTTTTGCGAAAGTTCAATTTGTTCAACCGATTCTTTTGCTGAAACATGAACTATATAAATTTTTGTTTGAAATTTTTCCGATAAATTTATAAGAGATTTTACTGCCTCAGATTCTGCTTTCGGAGGCCTCGATTTTGGATGATAAAACGGGGAAAGTTTATTTTTATTTATTAATTCTGATTGCATATTTTTTATGATAGTATCATTTTCGCAATGAACACATACAGTTGCATCTAATTTTTTCGCATTTTCTAAAACTTTAGAAAGCTCGTTTTCAGAAATGCCAATAGTATCCTGATATGCCAAATATACTTTAAACGAATTAATGCCTTCGTGCTCAACACATTGTCGCATTTCTTTTGCTGTGTTTTTGTTCCATGAAGTGATGCTCATATGAAACCCATAATCTATGAAACAGTTTTTCGCAATCTGTTTTCTTTCGTTTAGAGCTTCTATTAATGATTGTCCGGGCAAAGGCGTTACAAAATCGATAATCGAAGTTGTGCCTCCGAAAAGTGCTGCACGACTGCCAGTTTCAAAACTATCGGAAGATTTGCCAAGTGGTGTTTCCAAATCGAAATGCACGTGCGGATCTATGCCACCGGGAAAAACCAATTTGTTTTTTGCATTAAGCACAATTGTTTCATTTTCATCGAACTGAATATTATTTCCGATTTCAGTTATTTTTCCGTTTGACAATAAAATGTCGGCATTAACAGAATCGACTGAATTTACTATTGTGCCGTTAGAAACTATAATGTCTTTAGTGTTTTCATGGGCTTTTCTATCTGTGTAAGAATTGTCAAATTTGTTCATACAATTATTGAAGCTAATTCGTTGTCGTTTGCATCTTCCACTTGTGGAATTTGCATCTGTTTGGCATTTTCGTCGGCTTTCAGAAAATCCCAGTTTCTACGGGCAGCATTTATCACCATTCCTAAAACAAAGCGAATTGCCAAATATTCCATGTTTTCGGGAATATATGGAATGTCGATTTGCCGGTTTGCCAATTTCGAAAGTCTGATTATCAGTCGTTTTGCTTCATGTTCGTCAATTCCTTTTTCCGAACTTCTGATTAGGTCGTAGAACTCGTTTGGAAGATTATTGTAGAGGAAAGTATCAATTTTCACTACGATTTTTATAAGTATCTTTTCTTCACCGGTTTCAGTGATTAACGGTACGTTAATTTTTGTATTTAGGTTTTTTGCTATTTGTCTGATTTCGTCGAGATTAAGTTTTTGCCGTTTTTTGGGTTTTGCAAAATAACCGGCCAGGAGCTCTTTAAATTCTTTTACTGTAAGGTCGTTTAAAGTTTTCATACTGAGGCATTAAAGTTTTTATTTTGGTGATTTTGTTTGTTGCAAGTAGGTTGGTTCATCTCTTAGATGTTCCATGACATTATCAACATCGTGTTTACCAAGCTTAAAATGATTGCGTCCTAAATTATATGAAATAATATCTATGGCAATATCTATGTCGTTGACATCAGTGCCTGTGGGATTCATGTTTGATGGTCTGGTAACTACTTCTTTCATTCCAAGCATTCTGTGATATTCTTTGAAAAATTGTCTTGGAAATGAAATACTATTTGTTATATTTGCACCGAGGTTAACATGTTCTCCTGAAGGTAGTATGTGTGTTACTTCTGTGCAATTACTGCTTCCTGGAGAAATGTTAACACCTACACTATCGGGTGTGGTTGTGTATGGATTGTAATTAGGAATTGGATAAATGAATTGTTGAGAATGTATTTTTGTAGGAATCCCTGTGTATGATTCAAATAAGTTTTCAAGCATTTCAGCACCATCAAGCTGAGCTTGAGAAAAACTAGGACTGTGCCAGACGTGAATAGTATCATATAAAGCAATTTGAATGTTAAATCTTCGTATCATTAAAGCAATGTTTTCTGTGGAGATGAAAACTGTTGTGTCGTTTAATCCTGAATGAACTGTGTCAGGGATTAGTGTGTAGTTTTTTTCTGTTGTTAAAGTGTCTCCATAACCATCGGCTGAAGGAAGAGTTATTTGCATACCTTCCCAAAATTTATAATTATCTTTACCAATACCAATAGTGAATGTTTCTTCTTCTTCAAGATCTGTAAAAGTTGCAGAACCATCACTGCCCGTTCGTAAACTATCAATGTTTCCTGAAGAATCTTTTATGTAAACTAAAGCACTATCAATACTTGTTGAATCCATTAAATTCCATGCGTTTATCTTGAAGTTTAGTACTGTGATGGGAACTGGATTAATAAAAATAGGTATGTAACTATTGTCACCTTCATGAATTGTTAATGTAGTGTCGCCACCATAATAACCTTCAATACTATCCCAACTAACTTTATACGTTGCAGAAGCTGTTTGCAAATTTTTAAAATTATATTCTGAATTGTTTAAAGATGGAGTGTGGTTTTCAAACTCAGGTTTAAAGATTTGACCGATAGGTGAAGTATTAGTTTTTACAAATTTTTGAGTGAAAGATTTATTATCATCAGTTTGTACATTAATTAAATAAATTCCATTTGCAAGATCTGAAAGATTATTATAATATTTATTATCTGAAATTTTATCCTGGAATATTTGTTGACCTGCAATATTGTGAATGAAAATATTTGCATTTATATGTTTTGAAAAGAACATGTTAAAATCACTACCTATGTTTGGTTGAGTCTTAACATTTTTAAGGAGCTCTTTATTAGTTATGATGTTTAAAGTATCGATAGTTGTAGTGTCGATGTATGTGGTGTCGATTCTGACAGGAAGAGAAAAATCAAGCATTGAAGAAAGACCCATATTATACTCAAAAACAGTATCTGGTGTGAATTCTTCCATATCAAGAGGTTTAAGCTTAAGTGCTAAATTAGGAATTGAGTATCCTGTTTCATCATTAAAAAGATGTAATGTTCCTGTTCCCCAGAGAATATCTGATTCGATGACTTGAGCTTGAGATTGGTTTGAGATACTAACTGCCATAATTGTTCCAAGAATTGCTAAGGAGATTGGCTTAAACGCCACTTTAGCCCCTTTTCGGGCATATTTGCCAAGTTTTCCCATGGTGTCTAACAGATTCATCCTACTTTTGTTTTTTTAAATCTAAAGAAAGTCATTCTTTTGTTAAAGTTTTTATCATTGCTTGTATTTTGCTTCTCTAAGCCCTTGTTGATAACCTTGTTCATAAGCATATGTTAAAGTATTATATAAATCTCTTATTCGATGCAATTCTGCTTCAAAAAGTTTAGGTTCTTCATTTTTAAAATTAGATTCATCTAAAAAATCGAATATTTCATTGTAAATATTCATATCAAGGTATCTTTCGCCATTTTTATCGTAGAAAACATCTAATTTTTGATTTACCCAATCACAATAATCCATTATTCAATTTGTTAATTTCTTCTTCTGATAATCCTGTATATTTTTTAATTTTATCAATAGGTTCATTGTCTTTTATCATTTCATAAGCAATTTCAGTCTTTCCTTCGACTTTACCTTCGACCTTACCTTCAACCTTACCTTCTTCCCGAGCCGTATCAACTGAATTCTTTATATCTCTGTATGCATTTAAACTTTCCTGATATTTACGGAATTCTGCCTTGTCTAATTTTGCTATCTCGGCTGTTTCAAATAGTTTTAAAAAAATATTTTCTTTCAGTTCAACAGGTATTCTGTCTAACTTATTCAGATTTTTTAATACAAAAAGCCATTTATGAAATTTAGTTTCTAATTCTTTTTCTGTCTTATTAAATTTTGGCATTTCTAAATATACAAATGTCAATTTTTCGTAAAAGACCTTTTTTGTTTCAATATCCGACAATTTTACATTATATCTGAATTTTTCAGCTTGATTTTTATCTTCATCAAAAACAAAATCTAAAATGGCTATCAAATAAACATTTTTTAACTTAAAATCCCAATCCTGTCCGACAATAGCCTGCTCCTGAATTGGAAAAGTTGAATAATATAAAGTTCTGTCTTTAAAATATTTCTGCTTGGTTTTCTGAATTTCAACAATGAATTTTTCACCTTTTTCATTGGTGCAATATATGTCAAAAACAGCCTTTCTGTCTCCTTGTGAAATTGGCAATTTTTCGGCAGGTAAATACGAAATTTCTTTTATCTCTCCTTCTTGTTCTTTAAGTAATTCATTTAAAAAATCAAGCAATAAATCTTTGTTTGGCTCTTCACCAAATAATTTCTTAAATCCGTAATCTGTGAATGGATTTATATATTTTTCTCTAAACTTCTTCATCATTCAATTTATTTCTTCTACAAAAATACATACTTTTTCTTGGTAATCAAGTTTTTTTCATAACGAACATCTAATTCATTGGTAGAAACTTAAATGTTGTAAAATTTCCCTTGCCATGTATTTCTCTCCTTCAGTCGTTTTTCTATTTTCACTAAAATCTGGTCGTTTCTGATAAGTCCCCAGTTTGGCCCGGCAATAAATCGTGGTGGAACTTCGCCTGCAAATCGCTCAACTACAAAATTTGGATTTAACAGCTCTAAAAAATCAATAATAAAATCGATATATTCGTCTAATTCGAAAAATCTGAAATTCTGCGGATTTTTAGCAAATTGCTTTTCCATCATCGTATCTTTAATTATTTGCAGCTGATGAAATTTTATATTGTTTAGAGGCAATGCAGAAATTATTTTGGCTTCATCAAGCATTTTGTTTTTCGATTCGCCGGGCAAACCAAAAATTAGATGAGCTCCGGTTTTTACTTCTTTTTCCGCAGTGAGTTTAATTGCATTTTCTGAATCTTCGAAAGTGTGCCCTCTGTTAATGTTTTCTAAAGTTTCATTATAGCATGATTCAACACCGTATTCGAGCATCACATAGTTTTCTTCAGATAAATCTTTAAAATAATTTAGCTTTGTTTCATCAACGCAATCGGGGCGTGTTCCAATCACAAGGCCTACAATTCCTTCAATTTCAGTTGCTTCCCGATAAATCGATTTTAAATGTTCAATATCAGCATAGGTATTTGAATATGCCTGAAAATATGCAAGATATTTATTTGCTCGTCTGTATCTTCGTTTATGAAATTCTATTCCCTCTTGAATTTGTTGGCTTACAGATTTTTTGTTGCTGCAATAGGAAGGATTAAAAGCATTGTTGTTGCAAAATGTGCAACCGCCCACTGCTACCTTGCCATCGCGGTTTGGGCATGTAAAACCAGCATCTATCGAAACTTTTTGCACTCTTTCGCCAAATTGTTTTCTGAAATAATTTGAATAAGCATTAAATCGCCGCTCGTGTCCCCATTCGTACATAGCAAATTGTTTGCGTTATAAAAAAGTGCAAAAGTACTTAATTATCAGAAAATTAAAAATGAGCAAAAAGCCGAACAATAGTTTTTGGGTTTCGATTAGTATCAATTTTTTATCATTTTTTTTGATAAAACATAATCTTCGGAAGCTTCGCTTATTGCCTTAACTTTTAGTTTGCAAAAATAAATTCCTGAACTAATTTCTTCAGAAGGCTTCCAAATATACTGATACATACCCGAGTTGAGCCAACCATCTGCGAAGGTCTCCACTTCTTGGCCTACTAAACTGTAGATTTTCAAGGAAACATTCGCTGCATTATTTAGTTCAAAACTAATATTTGTTTCATCTTCGAAAGGATTTGGGAAATTTTGTAGCAGACAGATTTTATGCTTTTCTTCAGGAATTTGCTCTGAAGTAATAATATTTCCAAGATTTTCTATTTCTACCAAATCTACCAAAATTCCGCCAGTTCCGGCAAAACCACCACCACCTTCAAGAATTATAGAAATTGTATCGGAAGGAGAATGGAAAAATGTGTCGATTATGTTGATTTGAGTCCAGTTCGAATCTGAAACAAATACACCGGCATATCCATCGGACCATGAAACATTGCCTCCGCTATAAAGACCTATAACTTTTGCCTGGCAGCGAAGTTCCCAAATTTCGCCGCTTTCGATTTGTGGAATTTTCTGCGAACAACTCACCCACATGCAACCGCCGCATAAACTTAAAGACCAAAATCCACCGTTTGGAGGTGTATCAGCCGATTCTAATCCTCCATTGTTTTGCCAACCTTCTGTGGTGAATAATCCAAAATCTTCCTCGAAACTGCCATTTACGACTTGTGCATTCGAGTTCACTAATAATCCAAAGATTAGCAGAACTGATATTAATATTGTTTTCATAGCATCCATTTTTATCATATATATAATTCTTAACAATTGTAAATATACGAAATTGATGGTTTATTTTTTTTGAATTGTCTTGTTTTTTTTTCAATCTTGTTATATTTGCAATAGTGTTAGGAGTTAAATAATTGATTATGAGAATTACAGATTTATTTTTAAAAAATATTGGCCCTTTTAAAGAAGCAAAAATTGATTTTATAGAAAATAATATTGAAAAGCCTCCTGTTACAATAATTACTGGAGAAAATGGGACTGGTAAAACAATTGTTTTAGATGCAATTCGTGGGCTTTTATTTGCAAGATATGATAAGTTAGAAAGAAAAATCGTCAGATTCTACCAAGACTTTAATATTAGTGCTAATTTTCATAAACCTCAGATTTTAGATGGTAAAACCAATTATGAAAAAACAGAAGTATCGTGCCAAAAAATTGCTAATGGCACTTTTTTTATTCCAGATAATATGTCAATTAGCCGAGTATTGGCAAATATTGAACCAAATCCTGATTGGATAATAAATTATTGGACTTCAATGATTTCGAATGATTCTTTCGAAATAAAAAATTTAGTAGCTCCAAAACCTGAAATTTACCTTAGAGATTCTTTAAACGGTATTCATAGAAATGTGGAACTTACTCAGTTGGTTTGTTTTTTCGATTATTTAAAATCGAGTGACAATGTGGAAGAAAAGATTTTAGGGGAGTTTCTTTTTGCAATCCTTAAAAAGATTTTTAAGCATAGTTTAATAAACGGAGAATTTAAATATGTTGAACGAAGCACATTAACCCCAATTGTATCGCAAAATGGTTTCGATGTTCCTATTGAAAACCTTAGTAGTGGAAATTTATATTTAGTACAAAGGCTGGTTTCTTTATTAGGACAAATGTACTCGGTTCATGTATTAAATTCAGGAAAAATTGAGGAACTTTGCAAAACGCCAGGTTTGCTTTTGATTGACGAAGCTGAAAATCATTTACATCCTAAATGGCAGAAAACTTTTATTAATTCGATATTAGAAATTTTTCCAAATCTGCAAATTATTGTAACTACTCACTCACCTTTTATAGTTTCTTCAGTCGAAAATGCACGAATATATGTTTGCAAATCTATGCAAGATCATTCCATCATTGAAGACATGACTAGCGAATACTCTAATAAACCGATAGAAGAAATATTGTTATCACCCGTTTTTAATACAAGTACTTTTAACATAGAAATTACAACTTTATTATCGGAAAGAAAAAATGCTTTAGAAAATGGCAAAAATCAAAAAGCAGAGGAAATAAAAAATAAATTAAAGCAATTAAACCCTGAGTACTTCTCATATTTCGATGTAGAAAATCTTTTACATAATATTTCAAAATAATTAAAGATGAGATATTTAAAAAGACTTCTGAAACCCGAAATTTTAGTAAAGAAGGAACAAGAATGGACAGAAAAATTTTTAATTTCGAAAAAAAAACGTCCTGATAACAGTAAATATGGACATACTAAAATAAAAGAGCAGCTTAACTCAATGAGTTTTCATAAATGCTTTTATTGCGAAACAAAACTTAAAAATACGCCTAAACAAATTGACCATTACATAGAAATTTCAGAACGAGCAGATATAGCATTCGATTGGAATAATTTGTATTTATCGTGCACAAACTGCAATAGCAAAATTGCAAATAAGGAAATCTCTGTAAATGAGGCATTAAATCCTTGTAAAGATTCGGATAATAAAATACAAAATCATTTAACATTTGAAAATGAAATTATTACTGCCAAAAATAATTCTGAAATAGGATTGCAAACAATAAAAAAATTCCGCTTAGATTCTAATTTATTAGACAATCTTAGAGCAAAACAACTAATTCAATTTCAACAATTACTTGTTAAAATTTTTCAAAATAAAGAAAATGAAGGAAGAAAAAAGATGAATAAGACTGAAATTGAAAGTTTAGTTAGGTTTTCTCAAGTTGATTATTCGTTTTCTTTAATGTTCAGGATTCTCTTGCAAAAATTTGGAATAGTTGATTTATCTGAACACTAATGAAAAAACCAACAAACTGGCTCCCCCTCTTTTCAACCAATTTTCTCGGAGTTTTCAACGATAATTTCCTGAAAAACCTGATTTGTTTTGTCTGCATTTATTGGTTTGCTAAAGAAAATCATTCCATGATAATTGCAATAGCATCATCGCTTTTGGTAATTCCTTATATCTTTTTTTCGCCGCTTGCAGGTAGTTTTGCAGGCACAAAATCGAAAGTCAAAATAGTTAGAATGGCAAAATTGCTTGAGATGCCAATAATGCTAATTGCTATTGCTGGGTTTTATGCAGAATCGATATATATTGTACTTTTTGCAATGCTTTTGATGGGGATTCAAAGTGCCATATTTTCACCTTCTAAATATGGACTTATTCGTGATATTGGCGGCGTTGAAGGAATTTCGTTCGGCACCGGTTCAATGGAAATGCTAACTTTTGTAGCCGTTTTGATAGGAACTTTTGTGGCTGGTGTGGTTTCCGATATTCAAAATTATCGGGAGATTATTCTGGCAAGTATTTTAATTTTGGTGGCTCTTTCAGGTTGGCTTACGAGCAAAAAGATTGTAGCAAAAGAATCGGACCCGGAGAGTATTAGCAAGGAATCTGTCAATCCGGTAGTCTTTCTCAGAAATTCGTTTAAATATGCAATGTCTATCAGTGGTTTGAATTATATTGTCCTTTCGCTGTCAACTTTTTGGTTTATAGGCTCTATGCTTCAAATGAATCTGCTGATTTATTGCCCAAATTCTCTCGGTATGAGCAACACTGAGACAGGTATTGTGATGTCGCTGGTGGCAATTGGGATTGGTTTGGGTTGCGGTTTTGCAGGTTTAGTTTCTAAAGATAAAATCAATCTTAAACTTTTACCTTTTGGCGGAACAGGCTTGAGTTTAAGCATCAGTTTGATATATATTCTTGAACCTGACGGAATTGTTTTCAAGATATTACTGGTTTTGGCTTCATTCTCGGCCGGATTGTTTAAAGTGCCATTAAATGCCTGGATTCAGAAATATGTTACGGGCAGAAAACTTGGTGAAATGATTGCCTATAATAATCTGGTCGTTTTTATTTTTATACTTATTTCGGCAGGTGTTTTTGGGCTAATGGAAAGTTATTTTAATTCGAGAATTATTTTTTTAATCATTGCTGTTTTTTCGTGGCTCATAACCATTGTGGCACTTTTGAAAATTCCGAATACGGCAAAGCAGTTTTTTGGAATTTTTAACACTCGGCGTTCATAAATTAAATTATAAAAAATATAAATTATTTATTATGAATAATTCAACTCCTTAGTATTTATTAAATTAGCATATTTTTTTCTAATCTCTGATAACCTTTTTTCTCGTAACTCAGGATTAGATACATATAATTTATGATGATTATCGCGAATTTCTCTCATCATCTTCACCGAATCAAATTCTTTTTTAGTATTCATTGTCTTCAAATTTTATTATTTCTCTTGGGGTTCTAATTTCTAAAAGTGAGTATCCATTTTTCAAATTTACCGCATTATAAACCCGGATTCTGTCCAAATTAACTATATGTTTGAAATTCCAACTTGCTAATACATTTACTTGATTGATTGTAGATATTGCAATATGCAGTGCATCTTCATAAAACTTTGTTGAAATTGCTTTTTCAAGAATATATAAATTTGCGAGTTTTTTAGTTTCAGAGTTTGAAATTAAAACTTCTATTGAATCATCGTGAATAGTTTTAAAATTGTCTTGTACATACTTTGGAGCATCAGATAATTCATCTAAAGTAATATCTGATATTACAGCAATTTTTTTGAAAGATTTAAATTCATTGAATAGCCTATTTGAGTATTCTTCAAACTCCTTATCAAAACAACCACCAATTACTGAAGTATCAATATAAACTCTTTGTTTCATATTATTCAATTAAATTTTATCAAAGATACAAAAACTTATTTTATGCTCATATTGATATTCTAAAACTATTATAAGGAAAACTTACGCTTTCGATTATTAAAATCAAGTACATTTTAAAAAAAACAATATAATCTTTTATAAAAAGTTTTTTCAGACTATTTTTGAAATAAATTTTTTAATGAAAATTTGGAGAATGAACATTGAACAAAACATAGAAAAGGGAAAAGAGATAATTCAAAATTGCGATGCACTTCTTGTAACAGCAGGAGCTGGCATTGGAGTAGATTCCGGTTTGCCAGATTTTAGAGGAAATGAAGGATTTTGGAAGGCATATCCACCGATTGCCAAACTTGGAATAAGTTTTTCGGAAATGGCAAATCCACATTGGTTTTTCGAAAATCCTAAGTTGGCATGGGCATTTTATGGGCATCGTTTAAATCTTTATAGAAAAACTATCCCTCATGATGGCTTTTCAAAACTTTTAGAAATAGGAAAATCGAAAGAAGGAGGCTATTTTGTTTTTACATCGAATGTAGATGGGCAGTTTCAAAAAGCCGGTTTCGATGACGAAAAAATAGAAGAATGTCATGGTTCTATTCATCATTTTCAGTGTTCTGAAAATTGCTCGTATGATATTTGGGATGCCAAAAATATTGAAGTAGAGCTTGATGAAGATCGCTTTGTAGCATACGATCCGCTCCCTCAATGCGAAAATTGCGGGAGAATTGCCCGACCAAATATTTTGATGTTTGGCGACTGGCATTGGCTTAGTAGGCGAACAGATGAGCAATCGAGACAGCTAAATTCTTGGTTAACGGACAATCGCAGAAAAAATTATAAACTTGTAGTCATAGAATTAGGTGCTGGCGAATCTGTGCCAACTGTTCGATTTAAATCGGAAAGAACTGCAAGTCAGTATAATGGAACTTTAATTCGGATAAATCCAAGAGATTATTATGTTCCTTCCGGGAATATTTCTATTCCATTGAATGCTAAAGAGGGGATTATGAGGTTATGTGATTTTTGATTTATGGGAACTTCTAAAAATGCAAACTCCTGCGTTGTTTCAAAATTTTAAGATGCTCATTTACATAAGTAAACTCCGCTATTAAAATTTTTTACGCCTTGAATTTTGCTATTTTTAGAACTCCCCTTATTATTTTATATTTTTTTTTGACTCAATTAATAAAATATCTATATGAGAAAATACCAATATTTGCTGTTGCTTTTTAGCTTATTTTTATGCTCATGTAATACAATTAACGACCTTGGATTGAAATATTTCCCAGACGATTATGTTTTTGAAAAAGCAGATGGAAGTACCTATAGAACATGGAATATTGCAAAGGATAGGCAAAATTACAAAAACAGGACAAGCTTGAAACTTGGCGATTTTAATAAAAATGATATTAATAAATATTACGAAAATATAGATTCTTCGACCATTCAAGAATTGACAGTCAAAGATTTGCAAACCCAATTTAATGAATTTGACTATACACTTATTAGCATTTGGTATGGATGCCCAGGCACATATTTTTATGAACTTTGGCAATATCGGGATTTGGTGGATACGCTTTCAAAAATTGCAGAAAATCCAAATAAAATAGCTTTTGTATTGGCTTCGCTCACATACGATTATAGAATAATTGATAGAGTTTTGAAAGGATATAAGTATCATTATCAGTCATACATTATTCCTTCAAAACCGTATAGTGAAAAATGTTTGTTGAAAACTATTTTTTTTGCAAAAGAATTATGTCCTGAATGTTACGCCAAACTCAAAGATGATATAAGTGAAAATACAATTTTTCTACTTGATAGAAATGGAAAAGTTGTTAAAATGATTGATTATCAATATGATGAAGAAACTTGGAAAAAAGAAATAAAGGATTATGATAAAGTTAGGGATGAATTGATTTCATTAATGAAAAAATAACGATAATTGAAGTGAAAAAAGCCACAGATTAACAAATCTTGATAAATTTTAATCATTGAACCAGTGGCAACTTTTGTTAAAAAACTCAAATTTTCTCAATTAATTTTAAAGCATTCAAAAAACGGTTTTTCCCTGTTCCTGAAACTATTTCGTATTTAAATTTATAGAAATCCAATTCTGCTTTATATTTCTGAAAAAGATAATCTCTTTTGTTTTTATTTTCCCGCAAAGGGTCTTCAGCCCATTCAATATCAGGTTTGCATAAAAGGAATAAATCTATTTTAGAGGAAATGATATGTTCGTGAATCCAGTCTGGAACATTTTTATAAACTTCAGTGAACCAAACTTTTGTGATGATTAACCAAGTGTCAATAAACACTAAATCATTTGTCTTCTTAAAAATTTGTTTATCAGTTTCAATTTGCTTTTTTGCTATTTTTTCTACATCCTCAAAAGTGTAAGCTCTATCTAAATTTTCAACATATTCACGTGCATACTCCGGAATCCAATCTGTTTTAAAATGTTCTGCAAGTTGTTTTGATAGTAATGTTTTTCCTGTTGATTCAGGTCCTGTTATTACAATTCGTATTAATGACATTTTTTGGATTTGCTTTTTTGCAGATTTAAAGAGAGTTGATTTATAATTTCAGGTTTTTTTGGTATTCCTTTTTCCATTCAAAATATCCTATAACAGCAATCAAACTATATATAAAAAAAAGAAAAGAAGTTGCATATAAGCCTTTATAAATGTACAATCCAAGCGATACTAAATCGACTATAATCCAGATTATCCAATGTTCAATTTTTTTATGTGCCAGCATCCAGGTTGCAACTATCGATGCCGAAGTAGTGAAAGCATCCCAATATGGAATTGTGCTATCTGTTTGATTTAAAATTATGGAATAAATTAGAAAAATCATTAAAGTTACAAATGTTAGAATTAGTGCAGATTTAAGTTTTGTTTTCGATACCTTTAATTCGTTTTCAGAGCCATCGTTTTTGTTGCCCGACCAAATAATCCAACCGTAAATGCTTATAAAAACATAATAGAACTGCAAAGACATATCGGCATAAAATTTAGAAACAAAAAAAACATATATATATAGTATAGAAGAAATTATTCCGAGTGGCCAAAGCCAAATATTTTGTTTTACCGAAAAATATAAATACAATAATCCTGAAATTGTTCCAAGAACTTCAAGGTAATTTTCTGTAAACCAGTCTATAATGATTTGATACATTTATGTTCGTTTAATCCTTAAATCTCAAGATTTCAAATCAACTAATTATTTGTTTGAATCATCTTATTTAATCCGTCGCTGGAATAGACTTTGTAATTCCCGTTTTCATCAGAATAAATAAAGTAAACCTCAAGCCAATTATTTTTTTCTACAAAATCTATACTCTTCGTTAATCCCATGACCATGAATGCAGTAGCATATGCATCGGCTGTCATGCAATCCTTGGCAAGAACTGTTGCGCTCAACAAATTATGTTCGACAGGAAAACCGGTTTTCGGATCTATTGAATGAGCATATTTAATTCCATCTTTTTCAAAATACTTTCTATAATTTCCTGAAGTTGCTAAAGCCTTGTTATTCAATAATATAATTTCCTGAATTTGCCTATTTGCTGCTGTTGAGTCGTCAATTGGTTTGTCGATCCCAATTCGCCAAAATGTCCCATTTTTGTTTTTCCCTTTTGCTTTTAGTTCTCCACCCAATTCTATTACATAATTGTTAATTCCTTGTTTCTCAAAATATTGCACTAGCACATCAACAGAATATCCTTGAGCAATGGCGTTCACATCAAGCTTAATATTTGGATTATCTTTGATAACAGTATCGCCGGAAAGTCTAACTTTTTCATAACCGATAAATTCTAACAGACTATCAATTTTATGACTATCAATCTTTTCTTTTTTTTCATTTCCGAAACCCCAAGCATTCACAAGTGGCTTGACTGTGATGTCAAAAAATCCATTAGTTTTTTCCGAAATTTCTTTTGCTTTAAAAAAAACTGTTTTAAAATAATCATCTACAACTATATTCTTTTCATTTCTGTTAATTTTAGAAATTATTGATTGAGGTTTATAAGTACTCAAGGAGAGATCAAAATCGTTTAGAATTGAATCTACTTTTGTTTTTTCAACTTTTGCATTATCGCTACAATAAGTTATATGATAGGTAGTTCCTTGAGTAAAACCTTCAATATAATCGTAATTTGTTTGCTTTTTTTCGCACGAAAAAAAAACAAGAAAACCCAAAACTGAAATTATAGCAACTTTTATTTTCATCTTAAAATACTATTTATTTTCGAATTTATTTTTTTGCAAATAAATGGAAAAAATTGGCATTTTCATAAAGATTTAATATAAACAAAACATCATTAATCTGAAAAAATATTTTAATTTTGTCTAATCAATTAATTTGATATTAATTATGAAGCAACAATTTTTGCAATTTAGAAAACGAAACTTACTTGTACTAAAAAATGAAAATCCTGGCAAAGAGTGGGAATTTGTCTTTAGATAACATAGTTACAGGCAAGCTGAGAAAACCAAACAAAACAAATTTCATGACACAAATTATAATGATTATCTTTGTTCTTTGATTAAAAGGATTTAAAATGAGTTTTAAAACGAAACACAAAATTATAAATGGAGACAGCCGTGAAATGACTGAATTAAAGGATAAATCAGTTGATTTGGTTATCACTTCTCCACCATATTGGCAGTTAAAAGATTACGGAACAGAAAATCAAATTGGATATAATGACAATTATGAAGAATATATAAACAACTTAAATCTTGTTTGGAAAGAAAGTTATAGAGTTTTAAATAATGGATGTCGTTTATGTGTTAATATAGGTGACCAATTTGCAAGAGCCGTTTATTACGGTCGATATAAAGTTATTCCTATAAGAACAGAAATAATTAAATTTTGTGAAGCTGTTGGATTTGACTATATGGGAGCTATAATTTGGCAAAAAAAAACAACTTCAAATACAACTGGCGGAGCTTCTTTAATGGGTAGTTATCCTACACCAAGAAACGGTATTCTTTCAATTGATTATGAATTTATTCTATTATTCAAAAAATTAGGAACGCCAATAAAACCAGAAAGAGAACTAAAAGAGCAATCTAAAATGACCAAAGATGAATGGAAAACATATTTTGATGGACATTGGAATTTTGGTGGAGCAAGACAAGATGGTCATATTGCAATGTTTCCAGAAGAATTACCAAAAAGATTAGTAAAAATGTTTTCGTTTGTTGGAGATACTATTCTTGATCCATTTCTCGGAAGTGGAACAACTTCACTTGCTGCAAGAAATTTAAACCGAAATTCAGTTGGATATGAGATGAATCCTGAGTTTATCCCATTTATTGAAAGAAAACTTGAAATAAATCAAGGTGATATTTTTAATTCAGATTATAAATTTCTAAAACAAGAAAAGCTAAATATTGATTTTAAAAGTCAAATAAAAGAATTACCGTATATTTTTAAAGACTTCCATAAGTTTGAAAAAAAGACCGACCCTAAAAAGTTACAATATGGTTCAAAAATAGACCAAAATGGCACAACCAAACGAGAAGATTATTTTTTAGTAAAAGAAATAATAAGCCCGGAATTAATGAAACTGAATAATGATTTAGTTGTCCGACTTATTGGTGTTAAAGAAAAAAAGGAAGCAAACGGTAAGGCTATTGAATTTTTACAACTCAAAACAAAAGGACAAAAAGTGTTTTTTAAATATGACGAGACTAAGCACGATGAGAATAATAATTTAATGGTCTATTTATATTTAAAAAATAAGACATTTTTAAATGCACATTTGATAAAAAATGGTTTTGTAAATGTCAGTACAGACTTCACTTACAAAAATAAAGATAAATTTATAAAATTGGAGAAAGATTTTGTTCAATCAAAATGATATTAATATACTAATTCAGAATATTCCAAATGGTAGACAAAATGCTATTACAGCAAGGGTAATAGCTCAAAGATTAGGTTATCCAGTTGGTGGCAATCAAGTAAAAATAAGAAAATTAATTGATTTTGCTATTGATAATAGCAATGTTATTTTGAGTTCATCTGGTAGGGTGCCAAAAGGTTATTGGTTTTCAATAGATAGACAAGAAACAATCGAATACATAGCTTCATTGCGAAATAGAGCGAGTGAGATTACTGATAGGGCTGATAATCTTAGAGCTGGATGGAATAATGTCAACCCAAATAATAGAATATAATTATGGCTAAAAAAGAAATAGAGAAATACGCAAAGCCTTTTGGGAAAAAGGAAAAAGTATTAAACTACACAAGTAATACTTACCAACTAACAAGACCGAACAAAGTTGATGCAGTTATGGCATTAATAAGAGAATGTCAACCAAAAGCACTAGATGAATGGGAAAAGTTCTATTTTAAAAAAGCTTATACCAAGAAAAAAGATAGTGTTAAAATAACAAAAGAAACATTGGACGAACTTGGAGAAAGACTGTATGCAAAAATAACAGAAGTAGTTATTCCTGAATGGACAGCAGCTTTTAATGATTTAACGTTACAAGACTGTAAAGATTATATTTATGAAGTTACAATTGTTCGAACTTATGATGGCTTTTTACTTGAAAAATCAGTAATAAATGATGGACTTGCAAAAACATTTCCAGATATAGAGTTTGAAGAAAGCGACCCTGAATTAGACCACGCTGGTGATATTGATTATCTTGGAAAAGTTGGGAACAAATATTTTGGCATTCAAATAAAGCCAGTTACAGCAAATGCGAATTTTGGCAATTACAAGATTACTGAGAGAATGAGTGCAAGTTTTCAAGATTTTGAGAATAAATATGGCGGAAATGTTTTTGTAGTTTTTTCAACTCGAACTGGTGATAAAAAAGTCATTAAAAACAAAGAAGTTGTTGACGAAATAAGAACCGAAATTGAACGATTAAGGAAAGCCAGCTTGTAAAATCTTACCTACCTTATATACAAAACAGTTGAATTCGTATTTTATATTAGAAAAATAATAATAATACTGAGTTCAGCATTTATAATATTGCAAAAAATCATATTAATACTTGAATAATACTAAAATTGAGCGATTGTGAATAAAGAAAATTGGTAATGCTTTGGTGCGAGAAGGATACAATAAAATTTGAGGACAGCTTGTTGGTATGTGAAAATTCTTTGTGTTTTTTCTCGTGCGGAATGATTACTGATTTTTAAAGTTTACAATCGCTCAATTTAGCTTAAATCTGCAAATTATTGTAGCCATCGAAAAAAATAAAATGGAAACAAAAGAAATAGAAGAAAGAATTATAAAAGAAATTTCAAAGACTGAGAAATTAATTGTAGAATACAAGGAATTGACAAAGCCCATTGCACCTGATGTTGCAATTGGACGAATCTCGCGCATGGACGCAATAAATAATAAAAGTGTTACTGAAGCATCTTTGCGGCAGGCTCAGGAAAAGTTGAAAAATCTAAAACGTGTTTTTTCACAATTTGGAAGAAAAGAATTTGGACTTTGTTTGAAATGCAAAAATGAAATTCCTCTCGGAAGAATTTTATTTCGTCCTGAAAGTTTATTATGTGTGAAATGTGCAAGATAAATATCTTTTTCCTGGGCATTAAACTTTTGTTTAGAAATAACATCTGAAGTTCTAAAATTTGAAATATAGAACTATTTTAATTGGTTGAAGAAATGGAAAAAGTGCTGAAAACTGAAAGTGGCCTAATAAAAATGTGGTTAGGCCAAGTAGAGGAAAGTGCAATGAGGCAGGCGGAAAAAATTGCAAATCTGCCATTTACTTTTAAACATGTTGCCCTCATGCCCGACTGTCATACCGGCTACGGAATGCCAATTGGTGGAGTTTTGGCCACCAAAGGCGTTGTTATTCCAAATGCTGTAGGCGTTGACATTGGTTGCGGTATGTGTGCAATAAAAACTTCGTTAAATGAAATTCAGACCAACAATTTAAAATCCATTTTAGATAAAATAAGGAAAAGAATTCCTGTTGGTTTCGATTGGCATAAAGAAAAACAGGATGAAGCCTTATTGCCTCAGTGTCAAGAATTTCCCGAGTTTGTTAAAAGTCAGTATCAAAGAGCGAGTTACCAAATAGGCACTCTTGGTGGCGGAAATCATTTCATTGAAATTCAGAAAGGCGACGATGGACATATTTGGATAATGGTTCATTCAGGTTCAAGAAATTTGGGTGCAAAAGTTGCAGAACATTACAACAAAATTGCTGTAAGAATGAACGATTTGTGGTTTTCGGAAGTGCAAAAAAAATGGGAATTGGCATTTTTACCAATCGAAAGCAAGGAAGCAAAATCATATTTTGAAGAGATGAACTATTGTGTCGATTTTGCTTTTGCCAACCGGAAACTTATGATGGACAGGATTGTAGAAGTATTTTTCGATACTTTTCGTGGAAAAGTAGAATTTGAACCAATGATAAATATTGCTCACAATTATGCACGATGGGAAAACCATTTCAATAAAAATGTGATAGTGCATCGCAAAGGAGCCACAAGTGCCCGAAAAGCTGAGATTGGAATAATTCCAGGTTCACAAGGATCAAAATCCTACATTGTTGAAGGGCTTGGAAATTCCGAAAGTTTTGAAAGCTGCTCGCATGGGGCAGGGCGGCTGATGGGTAGAAAGCAAGCTCAGCGACAGCTAAAGCTCGAAAATGAAATTGAGAAACTCAATAAACAAGGAATTATTCATAGCATAAAAACTACTAAAGACCTTGACGAAGCATCAGGAGCTTATAAAAATATCTCTGAGGTTATGAACTTTCAAAAAGATTTGGTGAAAGTAAAGCTCGCACTAAAACCTTTGGCAGTGATAAAAGGATAATTTTATACAGCTCAAAATTCACATTTTTGAAAATTGAAATTTGATATATTTAATTATGTAAATATGTATATATTTGCAAAAATAAAATATTGAAAAGTGATAGAAAAAATAAAGAAATATCTAAGCTTTAAATTTTTAGCCGGAATTGTTATTGGCGGGCTTGCCGGATATGCCTACTACTATTATATTGGTTGCAGTTCAGGAACTTGTGCAATAACTTCAAATCCATACAATAGCACTTTGTATGGAGTTTTGGCAGGTGGCGTTTTGTTTTTTGGCAAGAAAAAGGAAGAATAATCTTCCGGTTCTTAAAAATCCAAGTTCGATTTTGCTTGAAATTTGCATAAATTTGCGAAAAAATTGAAAATGGCTATATTTTTAAAAAATGCAAATTTTATCGATTGGAAAACTTTAGAGTTCAAAGTAAAAAGTGTTAAAGTAGAAAGTGGAATTTTTGGAAAAGTATCATTTTTGGATACTATTCCTGAAAACTTAAATCAAGACGATGAAATTATAGATTGCACCGGAAAAATAGTTACAAAATCCTTTGCAAATGCTCATCATCATATTTATTCGGCTTTGGCAATAGGAATGCCGCCTCCAAAACACAATCCAAAGAATTTTGTTGAAATACTGAAATATATTTGGTGGAATCTCGATAAAAAACTTGATAAAGAAATAATTGAAGTAAGCGCCTTATCGGCTGCAATTGAAAGTGTAAAGAATGGAGTAACTTTTGTCATAGATCATCACTCTTCGCCAAATTGTATTGAAAATTCGCTTCATACAATTTCTGATGCTTTCGAGAAAGTTGGCTTGTCGCATTTGTTATGTTATGAAATTTCGGACCGCGATGGTGCAATTGCCACAGAACGAGCTTTTGCAGAAACAGAGAATTATTTAAAACAAAAACAGGCTTTGGTTGGTTTGCACGCTTCGTTCACGATAGGAGAGGAGACCTTGGAACGAGCTGTCCGCTTGGCTGAAAACTTCGATTCGGGAATTCATATCCATGTTGCAGAAGATAAATTTGACCAAAAACACTGCCTCGAAAAATATAATAAAACTGTAGTTGAAAGACTTAAAGAATTTGGGGCATTAGAATCATCGAAAACAATTTTAGCTCATTGCCTTCACATTTCTAAGATTGAGAGGGAAATATTAAGAAAATCCGAAACCTTTGTTGTTCAAAATTCTGAAAGCAATTTAAATAATAAAGTAGGTTTTTTTGATGGAAATAAAATTGAAAAAAGCATTATGATAGGAACCGATGGGATGCACAGCGATGTTTTGCGGAGTGCAAAATCGGCATATTTTGTTGGAAAAAAATTTGAAAACATTGAATTTCCGGATGTTTATCGTAGATTTAGAAATGTCCATAAATATATAGCCAAAAACAATTTCCTTGGCGATGCTGATAACAATTTTGTAGTCTTGAACTATAATTCTCCAACGGAAATTAATGAAAGCAATTTCCTGTCTCATTTTATTTTTGGAATAGAATCGAAACATATTGAGCATGTTATTTCAAGCGGAAAATTAATTATTAAGGATAGAAAATCTACTCTTGTTGATGAAGATAAAATAAGGAATTTCTCTATAGAAATGGGAAAAAAACTATGGAAAAGCTTATAAAAAAAAATCGTGTGCTTCATACAAAACACACGATTTTTTTAATAGAACAAATAGTTTTTACTTAACAATATTCATAGTCTTTGTTTTAACAAAGTCGCCAGCTTCCATTTTATAAAAATAGGTGCCTGCCGGTAATTTGCTTGCATCAAAATCAAATGAATGATTTCCCGCATTTAAATTTGTAAAACTTAAAACATCCAATTTTTCTCCTAAAATATTAAATACTGAAATCTCAACATCGGAAATTTCCATAACAGAGAAACTAATATTTGTAGTTGTAGAAAATGGGTTAGGATTGTTTTGTAACAGTTGGAATTCTGCTATTCCAAATTCCGAACCTGCCAGTTTTTCAACAACAGAAATTTTATTAACTTCAAAATATTCATTTCCTTCAAGCCAACTTACTATCTGAATATTAGTTTCATCAATTCCGTTCCAATATTTTAGAATAAATTTTTCATTTTCAATCATTCCATCAATTTGGTTGGAGTATTCATCATTTCCCCATATTGATATTGCTAAATTATCTCCACTAAATACGGATGAACCAACAAGTTTTCCGTGTTCGCTAAAAATACCAATTTCATCCCCGATAACAGGAGTCTTACTACTCCAGGCAGAAATTGGAATACATAATGACATGTTTGAACCGGTATTTTCAACTTCAGTAAATTTGACAGGAAGCGTCAAATCGGTATATCCTGCTTTATTTAAATTTGCACTATTTGCTGGAAAATAGAAGGTTACAGCATTGTATAATTGAATCTGATAACCTTCGCCAGGTTTCATATCTCCAATAAGATTTATACCATAAGCAGGCCAATACATCATTCCTAAACCATCTTTAACGATGCTGATATCTGATACCATTGAACTCAATACATCGGAAATTAGGGTTTGAGTTTGACGAAGATATCCCATAATACTCCAGCCTGCAGGAATAGGTACCGGTGTAAGTTCTGGTACTGCGGCCATTCCTTCAATACTTAAAACGTGAGCTGCATTCATTTTAATTTGATATCCTTCACCAATAGCCATATTTCCAATTAAATTGATGCCATAAGCAGGCCAATACATCATTCCTAAACCGTTTTTAACAATTTCTACATCGGTAGCAATATTGACAAAAACATTACTGATAATTGGATCAAAAGGTTCAATGTAAGTTGAGAAGATTCTCCATCCTACTACTAAATTTATATCTTGAATTTGCGAAGTATGTGCAATAAGCTCTGTGATACCACTCAATCCATTCACAGCAAATGAGCCCGTATTAGGAAAATTAGTAGTATTGTATAGTGCAGCAGCATCATATTCTGCTTCTTCAGAAACATCGTAAATTTTCCAATTAAATTCTTCACCTGTAGCAAAACCATCGTTGCCTGCATCTACTCCCCATGCAGTAACTGCAGTTGTAATTCCTGTCCATTCTAAAAATCCTCCGCATGCTAATGTTCCAAGCGAATCGTAGAAAACTCCAATTAAATCACCAATGTCAATATTGTTGGTATCAATCATTAATGGAATAGTATTTTGAATTAAAATAGTATGATTGATTCCCGTGTTGGGCAACACCCAAGGAGCAACAAAAATATATTTATCATTTGAAACATTCATACAACCATTTAAATCAGTTACAGCAACTGAATAAGTTCCTGTAGTGCCAACATCTATTGATTGCCCTGTTTCACCATTATTCCACAAATAGCTCGTAAAACCTGCACCAGCATCAATAATTAATGTCTGATTGTTACCAATAGTTGCATTATCGCCAATATCAACTTGTGGAAGTGTTAATACTTCTGCAATATTCATTGTTGAAAATGAACAACCTACTGAATTTGTAACAGTTAATGAAATAATATAAGTACCAGAATTTGCATAAGTATGCTGTGGATTATTTAAATTTGAAATATTTCCATCATCAAAATCCCACAGCCAGTCCGTAATGTTGGTACTGCCAGTACCAGCCGTTGTGGTAACAATAGTTGGATCTCCAAGGCATGCAGTTGACGCTGTAAAAGAAACATCAGGAAGTTCATTTACAGTAACAGATTGAGTAATATAATCACTACAATTGTTTTGGTTAACAACTAATAAAAAAACAGGAATAGTTCCTGCATCGGAGAATTCGTATGAAGGATTTTGCAAGGTAGATGTATTGCTAACTCCGAAAGTCCAACTCCAAGAAATTAAAGGTGAGCCTGAACCATCAGATAAGTCGGTAAATACAGTGGCTTCTCCAACACAAACTTCAGTGAAAGTAAAATCGGCAACAGGTGAGGCATATACTTCAACAGATTGTGTTATTGAATTTATACAATGATAATCTGATACTGTAAGAGTAACATTAAACAAACCAGAGTTTTGGTATATATAAAACGGATTTTGCACATTGCTTATATTTCCATTTCCAAAATCCCAAAGCCAGTTAATAATTGTTCCATTTGCCGGAGTTGATAGATCTGTATATACATTGGCACTATCGAGACACACTGCAGGTGCTGAGAAATTGGCAGTTGGCAAATCAAATACTAAAACATCTTGTACGATTGAAGAGCTACAACCGTTTGAATTGGTTGTAGTCAAGCTTACTGCATGGATTCCTGCATTTGAAAATGTATGAACCGGATTAGACAAGTTGGAAGTTGTACCATCGCCAAAATCCCAAAACCAAGTTGTTAAACTTACTGTGCCACCAGTACTAGCACCGAATGACAGATCGGTAAAATGTGTTTCATTTCCAAAACAAATTGTATCTCCATAAAAATCTGCAAAAGGTTCAGCAAAAACTATAACACTACTTGTAACAATATCTAAACAGCCAAAAGAATTTGTTACAGTTAAAGTTACAGAATAAGTTCCATCTTGCAGATATACATGAAGTGGATTTTGAAGAGTTGAGTTATTTCCATCACCAAAATCCCAAAACCAAGACACTATGTTGGAGTTTGTCGAAAATGAAAAATCGTTAAAAACTGTGGTATCTCCTATGCAAACATCATTTCCCATAAAATATGCCATTGGCAAATTGTTAACAATAGCTTGATTTGTCATTGAATTTGTACAACCAAAAATATCTGTAGCAGTTAGTGTTACATCATATGTACCCGGCAATGCGTAAATGTGTGTGGTACTTTCTCCAACTGCAAAAGTACCATCACCAAAATCCCAAGAATAGGAGGCATTCTGACCTGGAAAAATAGATGAAATAGCAAGAATCGTTGCTTCACCAAGACAAGCCATATTATCTACACTAAAATCAACAATTGGAAGCGGATTCACTATTACTATTTGGGTTTCAAAATTTGTGCATCCATTCGCATCTGCGTATGTATATTTAATCTCATGAGGACCTTGGCCAGCTACACTTGGGCTGAAAATATTAGAAGCAATTCCGACACCATTAAATGTTCCACCTGCTGGCAATCCAATAAGTGTTACTGGAGAATGGTTTTCGCAATAACTTAATGCTAAACCAGTGAAACTGACAACCGGCAGTGGATAATGTTCAACAGTTTCTGTAATAACTGATCCGAAACCTGTGAATGCTGAAATAGCGTAGCTTCCAATAATTGATAAGTCTGCTGTTTGCTGGAATGTATAATTAATACTTCCTCCTGAAGGAACTACAGCATATACAGTTTCAGATATAGTATTATTTGCATCAATTTGGTAAGAAACTGAAAAGCCGGTGGCATCCTGAAAATTGTAATTTGTAATTTCAACAGTAAGCAATTCGCTGGCACTTAAATCGCAACCGGAAACTGGTGAAGTAATTGCAGTAACTGCTTTAGTTATAGCAGAGAGTGCTTGCAGGGAACTGAGGCCATTAACAAAGAAAGTGCTATCGTTGGCAAAATTGGAGTCGTAAGAAATATTTTGCATCAAATACTCGTTTCCGGTAGTAGCATCCCAAATTACCCATTTGAAAGTTTCGCCTGTGGCAAAGCCATCATTTCCAATATCGGCTCCCCAGGCAGATATTGCAGTTTGTCCTGTCCATTCTGCATAGCCTGCACATGCCAGTATACCTAAAGAATCAAAGAAAACACCAATATAGTCTCCAGAGTCGATTGCCATTCCATCAATGGAAGTAATAATAGTTTGAGGGATTAAAATGGTATGGTTGGTCGCTGTAATAGAATATGTCCAGCCAGGATCGGTGGCAATAGAAAATGGTGCAGTCAAGGAAGCCAATCCGCTTAGACCATTCACTACAAAATTGCCTCCATTAGGGAACATTCCAGTAAGATTATATTGAGCTTCTGCCATAAATTCCATATTTTCGGAGGCATCAAATACTTTCCAAATAAATTCTTCGCTAGGTGCAAAACCATCGTTTCCAACATCTGCACCCCAGGCTGTGATGTTTGTTGTCTGTCCTTCCCAGGCAGCATATCCCCCACATGTTAATGCTCCATTAGCCTGATAGAAAACCCCAAGATAATCGCCAGATTCAATCTGAACACCATTTATAGTAAGTGGTATTGTATTTTGGATTAAAATAGTATGGTTCGAGCCTGTTATCTGGTATGTCCAATTTGGAGCTGGCAAAGTGGCAGCAACTAAGGATTCTAATCCACTTATTCCGTTAACAGTAAAATTTCCACTATTAGGAAATGCTACTGAATAAGTTGCAGAAGCTAATAATTCTGTATTTGATGAAGCATCCCAAATTTTCCAGACAAATTCTTCACCAGCAGCAAATCCATCAAGTCCTATGTCAGCTCCCCATGCAGAAACACTATTTGTTTGACCGTTCCATTCAGAGTAACCACCGCATTTTAAAGTTCCGAGCGAATCGAAAAATACCCCAATAAAATCGCCTGACTCAATTGCCAGACCATCAATTGTCAAAGGTATAGTATTGGGTACTAAAATGGTGTGATTCGTTCCAGTAACCGAATAGTCCCATTCTGGTGCTACAGGATTAACAACTGGCGAAGTAGCTGATAATGATGCTAATCCACTCATTCCATTTACAGCAAAACTATTTCCATTTGGAAAACCAGTGCTTATAAAAGTCGCTGTAGCATCAAGATCTAAATTTGTGGAAGCATCCCAAATTTTGAAATTAAATATTTCATTATTTACAAATCCATCGTTTCCTATATCTGTACCCCAGGCAGCAATAGTAGAAGAAGTTCCAGCCCATTCAACAAAACCACCACAGGCTAATACTCCAAGTGAATCGTAAAAAACTCCAATATAGTCACCACTTTCAATCTGAACACCATCAATTGTCATAGGAATCGTGGACTGCAACAAAATGGTGTGGTTCGTACTAGTAATCGGCTGATACCAATTAGGTTGCGAAAAACTTGCAGTAGAGATTAAAATACCCACCACAAGACATGCAATTTTTAATAGTTGTTTTTTCATAATTTATAAGTTTAATTAATTAATTAATTTATTTTATCTATCATTATTAAAATTTCCTCAAAATTTCCTTCACAGTGAAATAAACGTTGAGGCATATAAAAAGTTTCAAAGGCCAAATTTCATCGCTATGAAAGCCATTTGTTTAAATCTTCTTTTCTAAATTATCTCATTATCACACAAAAACATTTTAGAACAAAATTAAAAATAATTGTAAGAAATGAAAATTATTTAACTAAAAATTATATTTCAATGCAAGAAACGATATATATATAAACTTCCGTAACTAATTCTGATTCAAGATATTATATCATTTTGGATGTTCATGAAAAATTGATTACATTTGAACAGTGAGAAAATATTTGAGATTTAATTATGAAACTGCTGTGGTTTTCGAACCAATTGGTTTAGAGTGCAATTTAATCTTTGAAGAATGCAATTAAACCTGAGAATTTATTAGAGAGCAATATGAAAACTAAACCTACGAAAAATACATTAAATCAACTGGAATTATCAGATTTAATTCCTCTGGAAACCTTGCAAAAGCTACAAGATGGATTTGCTGATAGTTATAATATTCCTAGCTCGATAATCAGGCAGGACGGATCTCCTATAACCAATCCATCTCGCTTTACAGAATTTTGCAAGTTTGTTCGTACATCGAAAAAGGGGCTCGCCAATTGCGAAAAATTCGATACAGATTTGATGAAAGTACTTTCAGAAAAACGGAAACCTTATATTCGTAAAGGATGCACACTGAAAAATATAATTACAGGTCATGCTCCAATAATAATAGAAGGTAAACATGTTGCCAGTTTGAGTATAGGGCAATTTGTAGAAGACGATTTTGATTTTGAGGAGATAAAAAATTATGCAAAAGAAATTGAGGTTGATGAAAAAAAACTTATAGAAGCTGCCAAAACTCTAATCTCAAATGAAAATAGAGACTTTCAATCTGCTCTACAATTCATTAATACTCTTGCACAAACTATAGGCAATCTGGCAGAAGGGAAATTAGAGCTAAAGAGAATACTTACTAAGAATAAATCTACAGAAAAGAAACTTAAAGAAAACAATGAACATTTTCAGGAGGTAGTTTCAAATATAACATCAATAGTTTGGCGGGCAGATATTGACACAGATGGTTCTTTCATAAATACCTATATTTCTCCGGTTGCTGATGAAATATTAGAGCTTTCGTTAGGCACAATTAACAATTCATGGGAAAAGTATATTAGTTATGTCAAAGCTCAATATCTGGAACCAATAGATAAAGCCTTCAAAGATGGTATCATAACTCCCGGAGCAGTAATTTCTTTAGAATATGAAGTAGTTAAAGAAAGCGGTCAAACTGCCTGGTTTTATTCTACCGGACGGTGTTTTAATAGAGATGGAAGCTTACATATTTTTGGTTCAACCATCGATATTACTGAAAAAAAGAAATCTGAACGAGCATTATCGGAAAGCGAAAGGAAACGAGAAATATGGATAGAAAATTCACCGGTTTGCACTAAAATAGTTGATCCGGATTTCAATCTTCTTTACATGAGTTCTTCCGGCATCAGAGAGTTGAAAATTGATAATATTCAAGAATTCTACGATAAGCCCTATCCCTTCAATTTTTATCCCGATTCCTTTAAAATTCCCATGTTAGAAAACATGAAAGAAGTAAAAGAAACCGGAACAACTATTACGCAGGAAGCCTCGGTATTGGATGTTGAAGGAAATGAATTATGGTATCAATCAAGCATTGTTCCGGTTAGTGATGAAAATGGTAAACTTGATTATTTATTGATAGTTTCATTGGAAACAACTGAACGAAAAGAAGCAGAAGAAATTCTACAGGAAAGTGAAGAGAAATATCGTGAAGTAGTAGAACGAGCTCATGACGGTATTTTTATAATTCAGGATGATATTGTTAAATTTTCAAATGCTAAACTGGCAGAACTATATGGAGGAGATTTAGATGATATTATTGGTACATCATTTAGAAATTTTGTTCATCC
>JABHKC010000184.1 GCA_018692315.1 Bacteroidota bacterium
CTTTCGCCATCAATTTCTATTGTTGAATTTGATGGAATTATTAGCGAATAATATCCCTGCGATGTATTTGCTTCCACCCATTGAATTGAATTATGACATTCGAAGGTTCCTACATCTGGTTGATTATCTCTTGGGAAAAAGGCATGGTCAAAATCAAGAGTGTCTTTTCCTTGATTGATTGCAACTGAAGAATTCTGAAGTCTGAAATCCAGGTTCTCACTATTTATAAAATCAAAATAGCTTAAGTCATTGTATCCAATATTATTTGTGTCATAAATAGTAATATCATCAGAATTAAATAAATCAATATACTTATCAATATCTTCAGGCTGACTGCTACTTACAGTTTCATCGACAAGTAAATTGTTATAGATATATAATTCATCACCTGAATAGTCATTTCCATTAATTTTTATTTGATCATTTTTTGAATTCAAAATAGTATTATTTATAAAATAATAAGGTTTTTCATATGCTGCTTTTGTGCCGAAGTATATTCCATTTGCTCCTCTGCTACTAATTTCGGGATAATGATCTTTTCCTGCATTCAGAATCACATTATTGTAAATACTGTTAAAGCCAACTCCAAGCAAAACTATTCCGGCTCCTTTCCCATCTGCAATAAAATTGTTGTAGCATTGTCCGGTTGTTCCGTTGTTTATTTGAATGCCACCATAATGATTGCTATTCCCGCTAAGCCCATAGCGTAATATTCTGTTATTGTAAATTTTACAATTAATTTCTACCATGCTTACTTGTATTCCGTCCCACCCGGTATTTTCAATAATATTATCGTAAATGTAAACATCATTAAGCAGCAAAGGATAAAGAGAGGGTATCTCCATAATCGCATTCTTTTTCTTTTTCTCCATATCCAACATAACCAATATACATGCCTTCGCCTGAGCAATCGTGAATATATAAATCGTGAAAATACATGTTTGTAAGAATATTACCTGAGCTTGCATGGGTCAAAGGATCATCGCATTTTAGCTCGGTTATGCATTGAACACCGGCAAAACCAACATTGCAAATTTCGATATTGCTTACCTCAAAATCTTCTGTTAAACTACCGAGAAGTAAGCCAACATCTCTTGCTGCATCAATTTTAAATCCATATTTATATTTTGAATCGCCTGTACCTAACACTTTAAAATGCTGACAATTACTAAATTGAAAAACATCTTTATGATCCGTATCATAGTTTCCAATTGTAACTAATCCGCCTTTGTTAATAAAGATTATTGGATCTTCTTCAGTTCCAGAAAATCCTACAAACTTCAGCTTGTCGTAAGCATATTCGCCTGCATTAATATAAACTGTATCGCCTGGATATACGACTGTATTATTAATCTCACCATCATCATGATAGTACACGTCGTCAGTATCAATGTTATGGGCAGTTTGAGAAAATGCAGGTAAGAAAACTAAAGATAGAATAAATAGTAATAGTATTTTTCGTTCCATAATTTTGCTTTTTGGTTAACAATTTCCAAATATAAAACAAAAAATGGTTGATGTCAAGCTTTTAAATAAAATTTTCAGCATTTCTATCAACTAATAATCAATTAAAACTAAAATTTCAAATAAACTTCCTTAATGTTAAAAAAAGTTAAATCACTGTGAATAAATATTATGCAAAGTAGAAATTTCTTTTTTTTGCAGAAAAATTAAAACATTAGTAATATGGATATTATTGTTGATAAACTAACGAAGAAATACGGGGCACAACGTGCTGTCGATAATATTTCTTTCACAGTAAAAACAGGCGAAGTATTAGGTTTTCTTGGTCCGAATGGTGCAGGAAAAACTACTACAATGAAAGCAATTACAAGTTTTCTTGAACCTACCGAAGGAGAAATATTTATTGGAAATATTTCGGTAGGCGAGAATCCTGACGAGATAAAGAAAATAATTGGTTACCTGCCGGAACACAATCCTTTATATGAAGATATGCCGGTTCTGGATTATCTCAAATTTGTGGCAGATATTCATAATATCGACAAATCGAGAGTTAAAGACAGAATTCTTGAGATGGTAAATCTTTGTGGCCTTGAAGGAGAAAAACACAAAAAGATAAATCAACTTTCGAAAGGTTATAAACAACGGGTTGGCTTGGCACAAGCTCTTATTCACGACCCTGAAGTTTTGATTCTCGATGAGCCAACATCCGGGCTCGACCCTAACCAAATTGTTGAAATAAGAGAACTAATAAAAAAAATTGGTAGAGAAAAAACTGTAATTCTCAGTTCTCACATTTTGGCAGAAGTTGAAGCAACTTGCGACAGGATAATGATTATCAACAAAGGAAAAATTGTTGCCAACGGAACTTCCCAAGAATTAAGAAAACATTCGGAAGGAAAAGAAATTTTAAGAGTTACTATAGAAAATGCTGAAAAAGATCAGATTATTAAAGACCTTCAAAGCATTGATTTTATAGAGTTAGTGGACCCAATTCCAAATACCGAAAATTCTTATGAAATTCAAAGCAATTCTGACATATCTACCAGACGAGAAGTTTTCAGATTGTGTGTAGAAAAAGATTGGATTCTAACTCAAATGACACCGATTGAGACAAAACTCGAAGATGTTTTCCACACTTTGACAATTAATTAATACGATTTTAAATTTCAAAAAAAATATAATGAGACAGATTTGGATAATAACAAAACGTGAATTAAATTCATTTTTCGATTCACTCATGGCATATATCATGCTCATAGCTTTTCTTGGTTTTAGCGGATTTTTCACATGGCTTTACGCTTCCGACATATTTTTTGTAAATCAAGCAAGTCTTCAATCGTTCTTCGGAATTGCATATTGGACACTTTTCTTTTTTATTCCGGCTCTCACTATGGGATTGCTTGCCGAAGAAACACGTTCGGGAACTATCGAGCTTATACTAACAAAACCCATCAACAACTGGCAATTGATTTTCGGTAAATTCCTTTCAACTTTATTACTGATTTTTATTGCTTTACTTCTCACTCTATCATATTATATAACTGTTGCAAATATAGGACCCGTAGATCATGGAGCAGTATGGACTGGCTATCTTGGATTACTTTTGATGAGTGCAACTTATATAGCAATAGGTATTTTTGCAAGTAGTGTTTCGAACAACCAAATAGTTGGATTTTTATTAGCCTTATTCATTGGTATATTATTTCATATAATTTTTGGATTATTAGCAAAAAATTTCACTGGTTTTATTGGCGAAATTTTAAATTATCTTAGTCTTTCGACACATTTTGAATCTATTTCACGAGGAGTGATAGACTCAAAAGACGTGATATATTTTCTTTCGATAGTTGCTCTTGCCCTTTTCGGTACAGAAACTGTTTTGAAAAAACGAAAGAACTAAGCTTTTTAGCTAATAATTTGTTTCAACAACTTAACGAAACAACAAATTTATTAACAAATTAATTTTAAAACAACAAGGAAATGAAGAATAAGAAGTCATTATCAACATATATAATTGGAATCCTTGCAATCATAATATTAGTGAATATTTTGTCAGACTATTTTTTCGTACGATTAGATCTTACCGAAGACAATCGTTACACAATGTCTCAGGCAACAAAGGATATTTTAGAAAATCTTGAAGAACCGGTTACAATAACTGCTTACTTTTCGGAAGATTTGCCACCCGATATTGCAAAAACAAGAAGAGCATTCAAAGAAATTCTGATTGAATTCGGAAGTCTTTCAGGCGGAATGGTAGTTTATGAATTTATTGACCCGAAAAAGGATAAAGAGACCGAACAAAAAGCAATGCAGGCAGGGGTTCAGCCGGTGCTCGTGAATGTTCGTGAAAAAGATAAAGTTGAGCAGCAAAGAGTATTCCTCGGAGCAGTTATTTCGCTTGGCGAAGAATCTGACGTTATTCCATTTATGAAACCCGGCGCTGCTATGGAATATGCCTTATCCTCAAGTATTAAAAAACTTTCGATTTCAGAAAAACCACTCGTAGGATTACTACAAGGCCACGGAGAAGCAAGTTTGGCATCTCTTCAGCAGGTCAGATCAGGGCTTTCAATTTTATATAATGCCGAAGAAGTAAGCCTAAGCGACACAAGCTCGAATCTCGACAAATATCAGTCGATTGCAATAGTTGCACCAACTGATTCTTTTCCACAAAGCCATTTTGCCCAGCTTGATAATTTTTTAGCAAAAGGCGGAAATTTATTTATTGCCTTCAACAGAGTAGAAATGGATTTAACAACAAATCAGGGGAAAACAGTTGAAACAAACTTTGACGCATGGCTTACTCAAAAAGGATTGACAGTTGAAAACAATTTTGTGATTGATCTAAATTGTGCAAGAGCTACAGTTCCTCAGCGATTTGGGAATTTTACTATGCAAGCACAAGTACTGTTTCCCTATGTTCCAATAATCTCAAACTTTCAGGAGCATCCCATCACAAAAGGGCTTGAAGCTGCTATGTTAGAGTATGTTAGTTCTATTACTTTTACTGGAGATACTTCAATGCAATTCACTCCTTTGCTTAAAACTTCAAAAAACTCAGCTACACTCTCTTGCCCAATATATATTGATGTTCAGAAAAAGTGGGATAAAAATAGAGATTTCACTTTACCAAATATTACAATTGGTGGAGTTTTGGAAGGCAATATTGCAGGAAACACTCACTCAAAAATTGTTTTAATTGCCGATGGAAATTTCCCTGTAAACGGCGAAGGAAACACTTATAAAAAACTTCAAAACGACAATGTAAGCCTTATGGTAAATTCAATTGACTGGCTTTCGGATGAAACCGGACTTATAGAATTAAGAACCAAAGGAGTTTCTGCTCGTCCATTAGACGAAGTTGAAGACGGAAAAAAAGTATTCCTAAAATGGTTCAATTTCCTTTTCCCAATAATTCTAATCATCGTCATTGGTTTTGTGAAAGCACAAATGAGACGAAATGTGAGAATAAAACGAATGGAAGAAGGATATATTTAAACGAAATATTTGAAAACCATAAATTAAAAATATCTAAAATTAGAAAATAATGAAATCGAAAACATTAATAATAATTCTGACAATATTAATCATAGCTGTTGCAATTACTAAACTAATTGACCACAATAAAGGCGAAAGGTCGTTTAAAAGTAAATTGATTACACTCGATTCAGCAAATGTTACTGTAATTAAAATTTATCCAAAATCGTACAATTTTCAGGAAGTAAAATTAGCAAAAGATAATTCTGACTGGAATCTATATTATGATAATAAAATTGTGAATGCGGACATACAGGCAGTACAATCAATGATAAATGAGCTAAGAGCACTTAAAACAATCCGCCAGGCAGCCCGCTCTTCTGAGAAATGGGAAAAATTTGAATTGACAGATTCTACCGGAACAAGAGTAGTTGTTGAAGAAAATGGTGAAATTGTTGCAGACCTTATGGTTGGAAAATTTTCATACAAACAGGCACAAAATCAAAATCCTTATCAACAGCAACAACAAGGTACTATGACAACTTACGTCAGGCTTACTGATGAAGATGAAGTTTACGCAGTATCAGGATATTTAAGCATGACTTTCAACCGTGAACCAAACTCATTCCGAAACAAAATGTTGCTAAATGCCGATATTGAAAATTGGACTAAACTATCATTCGATTATTCGCTTGAAGAATCGTTTTTGCTTGCAAAGGAAGGCGAAAAATGGACTTTGAACGGAATGCTTACAGATTCTGTCGAAACCCAAAACTTCCTAAATCAATTGGCTCATCTTTATAGTTCTGGATTTGTTGATGATATTGAAGAAACTACTCTAACAAACAATACACATAGTTTAACTATTGAGGGCAACAATTTTACACCAATCGATATTAGAGCATATTCGGCCGATCCTGAAAACGAATATATTATTACTTCTACTGAAAATACTAAAACCTATTTTAGTGGGAAATTAGAAGATTTGTTCAACAAAATTTTTGTGAATAAAATGAAATTTTTCAAAATGGAAGAAATTACGGAACCAGTTGTTGAATAAGTCAATTTCACCTACATTTTCAAAACAATTGCTTTAGTATTTTATTAAAGCCACCTTTAATATTTTAAAAATATAGAAATAAAACTTAAGTTCGCAGAGGGCTCGATAATAGAGGCCGATTGAACATTGGAGCTGCTAAGCCCCTGACAAAGCGTGGTCTGAGCATGTACTGAAAGTATTA
>JABHKC010000185.1 GCA_018692315.1 Bacteroidota bacterium
ACAATTATAAATGAAGTAGATGCTTGGCAAAATCACAGAAATAATAAGAATGCAAAAATAAATTGGAGATTTACTATTAAGGATTCCAGAATTAAATTAAAAAGATTGTATCCGTCAATTGTTGATTGACATGACACTAGTGCATTTGGGAAATTTATGCAAGACAAAAAATTCTCATTATAAGATGCTACAATGTATATTTTGCCGTTGGGAGCTAATTGCAATAAATGCATATATGAATATAAGGGACCATTAGGTGAATTGAAAGCAATCGTATCACTATTTATTATCACTTTTGAATTAATAATTTGACTTTGGCTACCTGCTAACAAATCAATTTGAAATATTTCAGAAAAATTGTCTGGAGCAAAACCAGAATCTGTATCTCCCAGATAGATAATTGTTCCATCAGGAGAAAATTCTACACTTTGTGCCCATTTACCGTATATAGATATAGGATTTGAGACAATTCCATTTGTATTGTCAAAATCAAATATTTCAAATAAATCTAGCCCTTCAATTGCAACTGCCAGCCTCTTTCCATTTGTGGAAAACTTCAAATCACCTGCACTTGCACTATGATACATTGAAGGGGGTGGTATAGGCTCCTGATGAACAGTTCCTACATTGCTAATGATTGGATTTGGATTTATTCCATTTTTTGTAATAAGGTAAGCATAAAAAGCATTACTATTCCACTGATGTACCATAAGCCAAATATCTTTTCCGTTTGCATGATATACGGCACTTACCTTTTGACAAGCCGGACTAAGTAATAGATTGTTTGAAGAGATTAACCCCCCAAGTCCATTATCCAAATTTAAATCAATTTCGGAATATCGAACACCAATACTTGTAAAATAATAAGGAGTTGTGAAAAAATAATATCTATTTTCATATCCGGGATGAGGAATAAATAAACATTGGCTTGATTCAAAATTTCCGTATAAATTTGTTCCATATAACATAGTGTCAAATGCTGCATTCCATATTAGTTCACCATTACTATACATCAATAAATTACCTTCTGCATCGCTAATGCTTGAACAGCAAATACTTGAAAAATAAAAGTAGTGATATGGTACAGGAGGTATTCCTCCAACAGGACTGCCTGTAACAACAGGAGGAGTAATCAATGATGGTTCACCATTATTAATACTGATAAAAAAATCTACTCCTCCAAGAATCCAATTATTGGTTTCACCTTGAGCAATACCATTTAATGGAAAAATGTATATTAAGCAAAATAATAATAAATTACATACTTTCATAATCACATGATTTAGAAAACTTTGCCAAAGTTATTAAACTTTAGCAATTTGGATTCATAGAAAATGTCAATCAAAAATAATAATGGACTATTTGAAATTTGTACAAACAGCTTTTTTGAAATTCCATATTTGTTGTTAGATACTGTTGATAATTGTACAAATATATGGATATTAAATCAAAGAAGTGATTATGGCTCTTGAATTTCAGATTTATTGTGTCAAAATATCAGAATTCATCTAAAAACTAAAATTTTGTGAAATTTGCTCAATTTATGATGGTTACTCTAAAGGATATTAGTTTTGTAATCAAATCAATATAAGTAGAAATAAATAATTAATTTTTTACAATTTAATGATAGAATTTTTACACTTTTGTAAGTGAAATATTAATGCTTTAAGATATATGATAAAAATAAAACTAAATGTTTTAGGACTTTCAAATAGTCAGAGTCAGTCGGGTGCTTACGCTCTTGTTTTCGAAGAGGAAAACAAAAAAAGGCGTTTGCCAATTATTGTCGGAGCATTCGAAGCACAGTCTATTGCCTTGCAATTAGAAGGCTTTAAAACACCTCGGCCACTTACCCACGATTTGTTTTATAATTTTGCAAATCATGTAAAAGTAAAACTAATAGAAGTTTTGATACATAAGCTTGAAGAAGGAGTTTTTCATTCCTTGATGATTTTTGATACAGGGAAAGAGAAAATGAAAATCGATGCAAGAACCTCCGATGCAGTAGCCCTGGCACTACGTTTTAAATGTCCTATTTTTACATATGAAGAAATTCTGGAAAGAGCAGGCATTTTTGTCGATATTGATAAAGAATCGCAGAAAGCAAAAGCTAAAACTAAAGCTAAAACTAAAGTCAAAAATGATTATAAAAACTATCGTGCCGACGAATTACAGGAAATGTTAGACGAAGCCATAAAAAATGAAGATTATGAAAAAGCTTCTCTTATAAATGTTGAAATGAAAAAGCGGAAGAAATAAATTGCAATTCAAAATTCATAATTACTAATTTACAAAATATATGAAACTCAGCTTAAAACTACTTTTTTTCATAGTCTTAATTATAATTATAAAACCAGCATATCCAAACTTTCAGGACAATAATCAAATCAATGAGGATAGTGTTGAAATTTCAACTACGGTAAATCAGTCTGCCGCCAAGAGTCAAAAAATCTCAGAAAGCAATTCATCAGCAAAATCAAATTTGCTAATAAGCAAGGAGCTGAAAAACAATGAATTTAGTTTTGTTACCATTTTAAGAGGATTGCTTGGCATGATTGTTTTGCTGGCAATTGCATTTTTGTTTAGCACAAATAGAAAAGCAATATCGTGGCGAATTGTGTTAATCGGTCTAAGCATACAGTTACTTATTGCTCTGGGAATACTGTATGTCCCGTTTTTTCAGGCAATTTTTGAATTTGTAGGGCGGCTTTTTGTACTTGTTTTAGATTTTACTAAAGAAGGGACTGCATTCCTGTTCAAATCGTTTGTAAGTGGCGAGATCGAGGTAGCTTTAGTGAATTTTGCAGTACAAATTCTCCCGACAATAATTTTCTTTTCTGCACTGACAAGCGTATTATTCTATTTTGGCATAATCCAAAAATTTGTTTATGCTCTGGCTTGGTTGATGACAAAATTATTGAAGCTTTCGGGAGCAGAAAGTTTATCGGTAGCAGGTAATATTTTTCTTGGTCAGACAGAATCGCCACTCATGATAAAAGCATATTTAGCGAAGATGAACAAATCTGAAATTTTGCTGGTGATGATGGGCGGAATGGCTACACTTGCAGGAGGAGTTTTGGCCGTTTACATAAGTTTTCTTGGGGGAGACGATCCTGTGCAGAGATTGCTGTTTGCCAAACATCTGCTCACAGCATCGGTAATGGCAGCTCCCGGAGCAGTTGTAATTTCAAAAATTCTGGTTCCACAAACCGAAAATATTAACAAAACTATTGAAATTACACGAGACAAAATTGGCAGCAATGTTTTGGATGCTATTTCGAATGGAACGACCGAAGGACTCAAACTGGCAGTAAATGTTGCAGCAATGCTTCTTGTTTTTATTGCTTTTATTGCAATGTTCAATTTTATTTCGGTAAAAATTGGCGATTGGACAAACCTAAATGAAATTATTGAAGAATCCACAAATGGAAGGTATAAAGACCTGTCGCTGCAATTTATTTTGGGTTACCTTTTTGCACCGCTTATGTGGCTAATAGGCATTTCGACTGAAGACATTACTTTTGTAGGCAGATTGCTTGGCGAAAAGATTATTCTCACCGAATTTATTGGATATATCAGCCTCTCGGAACTTAAGGAAGCCGGAGCTTTGCAGGCAAAATCAATAATTATGGCAACATATATGCTTTGTGGATTTGCTAATTTTGCTTCAATAGGAATTCAAATTGGTGGGATAGGATCGCTTGCACCAACTCAACGTGTGTTGTTGTCGAAATACGGACTTCGTGCTTTGCTTGGCGGAACATTAGCTTCTTTGCTTTCGGCAACAATTATTGGAATGATTTTAGGATAATGTCTGATTATCTTCAAAAAGCCAACAATTAAATTGTGAAAAAGTGATTTTGATGTAAAAAATGTAACTTTACAAAAAAGTATTTATATAAATGGCATTGTGTTGATTGAATTAAAATTAAAATGCGAAAATGAATAGTTTGGAACATAAGACATTTAAGAAAAGTCTAATTTCTTTTATAAATCATCCATACATCATAATTGATGAAAACCATAAGATGACCGATTTTCAAGGAAAAATTGATGATTTAATGGATAGCAATGTCTATGAAGTGAATCAGGATATTTTAGATTTGCTACATTCAGATATAAAAAAGATTATTTCACCATTATTGAAAATTTCAAAATCGAAAAGCATAATTACAGAAAGTGAGGTTTTTGCTTTTGATTATAAAAAGGCGACACTATATTTGAAATTGGTAATAAAACCATTGCAGCCAATAACAAACAAAGATGAATACATAATAATTTTTGAAGAACAAAAACTCAATAATATTATTTTTTCAAAAAATAGTATTGAAGCAATCAAACATAAAGACCGTCAATTTCAAGACGACTTGCAAAAATCACCTTTGAATATTAGAGAATATGTTGAAAACTTAGAAACTGCCAATAAATATTTTGAATTTGCAAAGGAAAAAGCCGAAAAAGCCGATAAATTTAAATCGGAGTTTTTGGCAAATATGTCGCACGAAATTAGGATTCCATTGAATGCAATTATCGGATTTTCCGATTTTATTTCAAATGAAGAAATGCCTGTTAAAGACCGTATTGAATATTTGAATATAGTAAAAAACAGTGGAAATACTTTACTTAATCTTATGGATGATGTAGTAAATATTTCTTTAATAGAGTCGGGAAAGTTTAAAATAAATAAAGAAAATTGTCGGCTAAATGCCATGCTTTCAGAGATTTATTCATTCTATGATATTTATAAAAGAGATAATCAAAAAAAGCATATCAGATTAAGTTTAAAAGTTGCAAACAGCGACAAGAATTTTACAATATTGACCGACTCAAAACGAATTCATCAAGTAATTTCTAATTTCATAACGAATGCGTTTCGGAATATAGATAGCGGAAATATTGAATTTGGTTACAGTTTCAAAGACATTAAAACTTTGTTATTTTACATAAAAGATACCGGTCCGGGAATAAAAAAAGAAAATCAGGCATTTATTTTCGAACGGCCAAAAACATCGGAAACAGAAACAACAAAGCTATACGAAGGTTCAGGTTTAGGACTTAGTATTTCGAGAAGCATTATTAATCTTCTTGGCGGTGAAGTATGGATAGAATCAACTTATGGAAAGGGTTCAACTTTCTTTTTTACATTACCATTTGTTCCGATTGAACCTGAAAAACCAAAGGTAAAGGTGAAAAATGAAACAAAAGGCTATATATGGCAGAGCAGAACAGTTCTTGTAGTTGAGGATACATTGTCGAACTATATGTTTATAAACACCATTCTTAAAAAAACCAAAGTTAAGGTTTTGTGGGCTCAGGACGGAGAACAAGCAGTAGAAGTATGCAGGTTAAATTCAAATATCGATGCTGTTTTAATGGATATTCAACTTCCCAAACTTGATGGATTTGAAGCTACAAGGCAAATTAGAAAAATTAAACCTGAACTTCCGATAATTGCACAAACTGCATTTGTGCTTGCCGGAGAACAGGAAAAAAGCTTGCAAGTAGGGTGCAACGATTATATTAGTAAGCCAATCAATAAAAAGAAACTACTTAATATTTTAGATCAGTATTTATAAAAATTAGATTCGAAACAACTTCAGTTCAAAAGAAAATGTTTTTGATAGTTTGTGGTTTTCTATTCAGGAATCTCAAACTGCATTTGATATTTTCCTCCTCGAAGATTGATTTCTGTAATGAAATTTGCTAAATTTTTCCCCATAATTACTATTTTATATTTTTCGTTTTGTAATTCGAAAGATTTAAGTTGATATGGAAAAAAATCGACTTTAAGACTTTGAGTCGGGCTACTTGCCAACAAAGTGAGAGGATATTCCGATTTGTTATAAATTTCTATAGTATTTGTTGTTATTGTATTTGTTTGTGTTAATTCAACAAAAGCCGGGAGTTTTGAATTATTTACATGAAAAATCTCATCAACTTTGAAATCGATAATTTTTTTTACGGCAATTTCGGCATATTCACTATTAGAAAATTTCTTTAGATATTTTACGTAGGCAGGTGCTGTATTAATCTGTCTTACTAAATCCCATTCGTCAAATTCAATTTCTCTTATTTTGGTAATGGCTTCGTTTGCAAAAATAGAATTTGAGTAATTGTATAAAAAATCTAAATAGCCCTCTCTATAATTCAATTCTTTTATTCTTAACCAATAAGCTTCAATCGTTGCATAATTAGTGAAACTTCTCTTTTTGACATTAACTATAGAATCTTTGAAATAGATGTTCATGTATTTTTCAATCATCAGTTCTGACTCTTCTTTTTCTACTTCAAAATCTTCAATAATTACAGGATCTTTTGTGTTAGTTTTTCTTTTAGCATCTTCAATAAACCTCGATTTCGGATGATTTTTCATAAAGTTGTAGAAATCATAAATCTTATTCGATTTTAGTGCAGCTTTCCAATCTCTATTTTCCTCAAGGCGTAGGATTTTTTCTTTTGCAATTTTTGCATAATAACTTGTCGGATATATAGATAAAAATTCGTAATAAGCCTCAATAGTATTAAACGATCTGGTTTTTTCCCATTCAGTTTTTTCATATAATTCTAAAAGGGTTTTTGTTGCCTCTGCATCATATTTACTTTTAGGATGTTTCTTAATAAAATCTTCATAAGCATAGATAGTATTAATACTTTGTGCCTTTTCATATTCCTTTTTAGTGGTGCAAGAAATGAATATGAGCAGTATAACTGGAACAAAAAAACGTAATCTATTTAACATAATCATTTACTATGAGAAAAAATTATTTTGTAAAAATATAACATTTTTGTTACAATCTGAAAAAGAAAACATTTTAGCTAATGCCAGTTTCAACTTTAATAAAGCCTGTTTTCATAGAAGCACAATTAAAAGTAAATTTTCTAAATCTGGTTTCGCAATTTTTTATTTATCTTCGTATTATAAAAAAAATAGAATGAAAAAACTGATTATATTAATTTACTTTTTAGTACTAAACTTTTCAATAGCTTATTCAATAACATTAATTGAATTTGTATGGTCGGGTGCTATTACATCAAATTCTGCTATAGTTGTTGCTAAAGTGCAACCGTTTTGCGAAGGCTTGTCTGTTAGAATTATTGCAACTACTGATTCTAATTTTACATCAGGTCTCATATATTCGGTTGCTAACACCGCAAATTTGATTGAAAACAATTTAGTATTAAAATTTCAAATCAATGGATTGTCTCCATTAAATCAATATTACTATCGAGTAGAAGTTGCTGGAATAATTGATAATGAAAATACTGGTAAGTTTTTTACTTTACCTGAAGAAAATGAAGCTTATAGTTTCAATTTTGCTGCAAGCTGTGGCAATCATAGTGCATCAAATCACCCGGTTTTTGAAGCTATTAAAAATTCGAATCCTCTATTTTTTTTACATACTGGTGATTTTCATTATGGAGATATAGAAAATGACGATATTCAAGCATATCGGGATATGTACGAAAGCAAGATTAGTGGTACACAAAAAGATTTGTATCAAAATGTCCCAATAGTATATATGTGGGACGATCACGATTTTGGTCCAAACGATGCGTGCAGATTATGTGATGGCAAACCGGCTGTTCATCAGGTTTACAGAAATTATATTCCTCATTATCAGCTCGCTGGTGTTGACACAACTCCAATTTATCAGGCTTTCACTGTCGGTAGAGTGAGGTTTATTGTAACCGACTTGCGAACTACTAAAGACCCGGGAAAATGTTCAAATACTAATGTTAGTCATACAAATAGCCCATTTTTCTCTATTGTAAATACCATTACTCCTGATGGGTCAAATAAAACAAATCTTGGAATCGAACAAAAACAATGGTTTAAAGAAGAGTTATTAAGCTCAAGCAGAAACTACGAATTGGTTGTTTGGGTAAGTACAATTCCTTGGATAGGAAGTGGTGCAATTCGCGATCAGTGGTGGAGCTACTCATACGAACGTAGGGAAATTGCAAATTTTATAGAAGACAACTGCATACATAATCTTTGTATGATTGCCGGCGATATGCATGGCTGTGCTATAGACGATGGTTCGCACAATGGCTATTATAATGATACTACAAGCAGTACTGGTTTTGAGACATCTTCGGCACATGGTTTTCCAATATTGCAGGCTGGATCTCTTTCAAGTGGCGGTTCTATAAAAGGAGGTCCATATAGCCATGGCCAAAAAGGGGAGAGTGGACAATTTGGCTATATTTCCATAGTAGATACAGGAGAACAGATTGTTGTAAATTGGGAAGCTCGAAATGTCTATAACCAAGTAGTCGCTGCTGATAGTGCTGGCTTAAATGTAGGTGGATATATCTCGTATTCATTTAGTCCTGAACCAAAATTGAATTTTGAAGAAAATCTTTTTTACATAACTACAAACGACAGCATAATAGTTGAAGGAGGCTCGGGTTTTTCAAGCTATCTTTGGCAAGATGGCTCAACTAATCAATCTATAACTATTTCCTCAGGGGGAATTTACAATTTAAGTGTAACAAATAATTATGGCTGCTTAATGACAGACTCTGTGGAAGTGATAGAACTTAGCACCGATTTTCAAATACTGAATTTGCTTTCCGGTTGGAATCTATTATCTACATATATTGATCCTGCTGATCCTTCTTGTGAAAGTGTATTTTCTCCAATTTTTCAGGAATTGATTTTAATAAAAGATCAATATGGGGCTGTTTTTTGGACTCAATATCAAATAAATATGATAGGAAGTTTGAGCATTGGAAAAGCCTACAGAGCAAAACTTTCGCAGAATGCTGAATTATTTGTTTTAGGTTCAATCGTAGTTCCGGAGAACACACAAATTTTGCTAATAGAAGGCTGGAACTTGATAGGATATCTTCGGTTTAGTCCGGCACCTATTACCGAAATGTTAACCACAATTGTTTCTGAAATAGTTTTAGTGAAGGATGGCTTTGGAAATGTTTATTGGCCACAAAATAACATAAACCAAATTGTGTATATGAATCCAGGGCTGGGCTACGAAATTAAAATGCAAAATGCCGGCAGTTTTTCATATCCACCAAACTTATCGTTATAGTTTTTTCTTAGAATGACAAATATAGATTCTATTATCAAAATTAGAAAAAAGCTTCATCAAAATCCAGAATTGTCTGGAAACGAAAAACTTACCTCAAAAAATATTTTTGATATTATTTCAAGATTTAATCCTTCCGAAATTATTAGAGATATTGCCGGGTATGGGATTGCTTTTGTTTTCGATAGTTCGACACCTGGAAGATGTGTTTTATTAAGATGCGAATTAGATGCACTGCCTATCAATGAAGAAAATGATTTTGAATACAAATCTAAGAATCAAAATTGTTCGCATAGTTGTGGGCACGATGGACATATGGCAATAATGGTAGGCTTAGCTTCTCAAATTCAAAAAAAGCCCCCTTTTTCAGGGAAAATAATTCTATTTTTTCAACCTTCAGAAGAAACTGGAAAAGGTGCGAAACTTGCTATTAAGGACAATAAATTAGAAAACCTAAAACCTGATTTTGTTTTTGCGCTTCACAATATTCCAAAGTATGAAAAAAATAAAATCATTATCAGAGAGGGAACATTCACTTGTGCTTCAAAAGGCATGATAATTAAACTTTTAGGCAAAACTTCACATGCAGCCGAACCCGAAAAAGGAATAAACCCAGCACTTGCAACAAGTAGAATTATTGAAGAATTAATTTCGCTTTCTACCAACAAAGAAACGGCTATGAATTTCACATTGATTACGATAGTACATGTTTTGCTTGGAGAAATTGCTTTCGGAACTTCTGCAGGATATGCTGAAATTAGAGCAACTTTTAGAGCTTCTGAAAATGAAGATTTAGATTTGTTGTGGAAATTTGCGGAGAAACAAATATTTGAAATTGCATATGCTGAAAATTTGAAAGTCGAAATATCAGGTACAGAATATTTCCCGGCAATCGAAAATGATAATCATGCAAATGAATATATTTTAAATGCCGCAATTGAAAACAATTTCGAAATTCAAATGGAGCTTGAACCATTTCGTTGGTCAGAGGATTTTGCGCAGCTTACAAATCGATATAAAGGTGCAATGTTTGGTATGGGAGCCGGTACTAATTGCAGAAATTTGCACGATTCTAAATACGATTTCCCGGACGATATTATCGAATCCGGAATAAAAATGTTTTCTTCAATTTATCAGCAAATTTTAGCTAATTCAAAATTTATATAGAGCTACTATTTAATTCTTGCTCAAAATATTGTTTAATGTCCGTTAACTTAAGAAATGGATATTGCACATTCAAATCCATTGTTTTCTGAAGATACTTTCTAAGGAACATTTTATGATTTTCGGACTCTGGATTGAAAGATCGATGCTTCATTGCTTGAAGTAATTTGTGAATTTCGCTGTTCAATTGTTTTGTTTTATTCTTGAAATATAGTTCATTAAATTTATCCCATATATAATTTATTGCAGTTTTATTCGGATGAACCATGTCTTCATCGTAAAAGCGGTAGTCGCGCAATTCGTCCATAACTATTTCGTATGCCGGAAAATATTCTATTTGACTAAAATTTTTCATAATTTCCGAAATTGAAATAATTAGTGTCGATTTACTAATTTGATTTTCCATAGCTCCATCTTTCCAATGTCGTATGGGACTGACAGTGAATATTATTTTTAAATTCGGGTTAAATTCAAGAATTTGGTTTATTAGTTTTTTGTATGCTTCAACTATATTTTCTACACTTAACAAAAATCTATTGAAATGTTTTGAAGGCATTTTATGACAATTGCTAACAATTTGCTGATTTTCAATTAATTCATATACATAGGAAGTTCCGAAGGTAATAAAAAGAAAATCTGCTTCCTTTAAAAATTCTGAAGATGAATTTATTTTGTCGTTGATCTTTTTTAGACAAATTGTTTTATTTGTATCGGAAAATGAGCTATGGTGAGAAAAACTTATCCATCTTTCGTTAAAATATTTTATATCTTCTTCGCAAAATAGCTTTCTTTCGATTAAATTTTCAAGACTATTTTTCACAGAGAGTGGATTATATATTACTCCAAAAGGATTAATCTCTGTATTAAATTTATATTGGAGAAACTTATTTCCAATATTTTCGGCAAAACAAGAACCTATGAAAACAGACTTATTCTCATGCAAAACTTTGCTATTAGATTTAGGAATTTCAATTATAGTTCTAAAATATTTTTCCATAATAATCAAAAAAAAATTCCCTTCAAATATGAAGAGAATTTTATAATATTTTTCTATTTCAAAGAATAAATTTATCTGATCAAAACAACACTACCTTTTTCAGTTTGTTTGATGCCTCTCATGTCAATATATCGAACTATCCATGAATATGTGCCTTCCGGTGCCACATTTCCGCCTTTTACTTTGCCATCCCAAGGGTGATTATGATTGAAGGTTTCAAATATTTTTTCGCCCCATCTATCGTATATTATCATATGAAAATTGTCAGGGTCTATTCCAATACCTATTGGCATGAATACTTTGTTTCCCGGAAGGTCGCTATTTAGGTTGAACGCTGTTGGGGCATAAAATGTAAACTCATCATCAATATATACATCCATGTAAATTGTGTCTTTGCATAAATCGGAGGTGCTGGCAATAAGTTGTACTTCGAACCTTCCTGTATCAGTAAAACTGTGTTCAATGTCAATTTCTTCGGAGAAGTTTCCATCTCTAAAATCCCAATTTGCGTACATAATATTTTCTGTCAAATTTTGAAAGAAAATATTTGGTCTAATTATGCTGGTACGTTCTTTATCTACGCTAAATCTTGCCTCGGGAATTTCAAAAACTGTTATCATTTCGTTTCTACGGAAAGTTTCTGTACAACCAAATTTTGAAGTTACAGTTAATTGAACATCATATGTTCCAAAATTTTCATAAAAGTGAAATGGATTTTTTGCAACTGAATATCCAAAATCGTCGTTATCGCCAAAATACCAAACATATGTTTGTCCTTCATTCGGACTGTAATCAATAAAGTTCACCTCTAAAGGTTGGCAACCTTCTTTAATGTCCGAATCGAAATCGGAGCCAGGCACTTGCATAACTACAATAGTGATGAAGGAAATTCCTACGGGTGAACCGCAATTATCTCTGGAAAGAATAGTGAAGGTTGTAGTTACTTCCGGTGTTACTATATAAGGACTTTTTATTTCGTAACCAATATCAAGGTATGTTGAGTATGGTCCTCCGTTTCCTCCCTCAACTTCAAAATATATTGCTGTTGAATCGCCCGGACAAATAGAATCTACGCTTGTATATTGATATGAATCAATCTTTGGAAATAAACTTATTTTCACTTCGCTTGAAGGACTTTCGCAAGCGTTGTCATCAACAACATAAACTTCATATATGGTCTCTTCTGTAGGTGAGACTTCGATTGAATCGCCAGGGAATGCTCCATCGTTCCATATATAAGAATATGGAGAAGTGCCACCAATAACCTGTGCTCCAATTATGAAAGTTTCGCCAAGGCACATGGTAAAATTAGGTGTAGAAATTATTGACATAGAGTCTGGTTCGTTTACTACTACTGAAGCAATATATTCGCAAGCATGATTATCATTAATTGTAACAAAGTAAGCTCCAACTCCAATATTATCAATATCCTGCGTAGTTTCACCGTTATAGTTCCATGAGTAAGTATATGGAGGAATACCACCACTTACATCAAGGTCTGCACTTCCATCTGTATCGCCATGACATAATAGTCCAATAATTGATATATTTCCCTCAACAGATGTTGGCGGTTCATTTATCACTACTGAATTTGTAGTTGTACATACACTGTCGTATGTTATAGTAACAGTGTAGGTTCCGGCAGCCATACCAGCAACGTCTTCGGTATTATGGCCAGAGCTCCAGGAAAAGGTGTAATTTCCAGTTCCTCCACTCACAGTTAAATTTGCAGCTCCATCGTTTCCATCATGACATAATACATCAGTTCCAACAACAGTTGTCAACAAATCGGCAGGATTATATGTTTGAAGGGTATATGCCGGAATTATGCAATTATCCTGAGTAATTGAAAGGGTAACACTGTATGAACCTGGATTAGTCCAATTGACTGAATAAGGACCGGCATTGAAACCGGAGACTATATTTGCACCATAGAAATTCCAATCGTATGTTGCACTCGGCGATGCATTTCCGACATAGGTAACTGTAACATCGTCGTTAAAACACACCAGGTCTGAAAGGGTAAAATCTGCTAAAACCTGATAAACATTTACCAAAATAGTATCTTGATTTTCGCAGCCAAATTCTTCAACATTGACAGAATAATAGGAAGTAGCATTTGGAGATACATTAATTGTTTGGTTAGTAGCTCCTGTTGACCATAAATAGTTAGCTCCTGTATTCCCAGCATCCAAAACAACATTTGCTCCATAACAAATAGTGGTATCGTTTCCAAGATCTATTGTCGGTAGCGGATTGATAGTGATAGTTTGAAGTGCTGTATCAGGCCAACCACTTCTGTATGTAATTAAATAAACATCATAATCTCCCGGATAAGTAAAAATATGACCTGGAGTCCATAGTGTGGATGTATTAGCTGCTCCTGATGGAATATCGCTAAAATACCAGTATGCTGAGTCTAATAAAGTTGTATTTGTAATATTGAACATAGTTACATCGCCAATACAAGTATTTTGATAGTCGAATTCAGCAACATTAAAGAAACTTGCAACAAAAGTTGGTAGTCCTTCGTCGCCATGACGACCTTGAAGATAAAATCCATTATTGACATAATTGCAAGCTGTACCGAGGCTATTTGGGAAATTTATTACACCAAGATACATCTGGTCATCTCTGGTAACATAAATTTTGCCATCGTAGGCAAGTTGTAATGCTCCACCATCGCCTCCACTCATATTTCCTACCTCAGTACATGAAGCATTTATTAATGCAGGAGAACCTGCCATTAAATCCCATTGGAAAATTGGGTTTCCCCATCGACGAGAGCCGTAAAGTTTTGTTCCGTCTGATGAAAATTCAACTCCGTAGGCATCTTGAAAAGAGCCTATTGAAGCCGGAGGGAAAAGCACCATAACATTTGTAAGTTGACCTGTTATATTGTTAAAATCATAAAGTTCGTATAAGTCCATGCCTTCAATACCTAGGGCAATTTTGGCACCATCAGGCGATGCTTTTAAATATCCTCTTGTATTTGCAGAATTTCCTGATGGTAGAGTGCCAATACTTGATATTACAGGTGTAGTAGATTGAACTCCATTGCTTGTAACCAAATATGTCATGAAATTCATTGTGCTCCATTGATGCGTAATTACCCATATATCCATGCCATTTGCATGACTTACACCTGTAATTTTTTCGCAAGCAGGTGTAAAAAGCATATTATTTAAACTTACTACTGAGCCGTAGCCTCCTGCAAGATTCATATTTACAGTGGAATATCTTAATCCATCAGTACCAATATTGTCATCTACGGTAAAAATATAATATATATTAGGGTTCAAAGGTTTCGGGATAATTACTGCAGACTGAGTGGATGAGGATGAGCCCATTAAACCTTGCCCATTCATCATAAATACATGTAACGAGTTCCAAACATCACTTCCATCGGTATAAAACAGTAGATTGCCATTTGGATCGCAAATAGTTGCACAACCTTCCTGTGTTTGAAGTTGTCCGTCTAATAGTGCAACCGGCGAACCGGAATTAAAATCGACACCGGCATATGTTCCAAAATACCAAATTGTTCCTTCACGTCCTTGCGAAAACAAGCTAGTAGCAAAAACAACAGTAACTATAAAAGTTAGTATTATGTTTTTCATATTCATAATTTTATTTCAAAAAACCATACAAAAATAAGAAAATATTTCAAATTTTTTTTCTTCAATTCAATATTATGATAGTTCGTACTATCTCAATATCATCAATTAAGCTAAGACGAATGCGATAAATGGAAGTTGTGTATTTAGAAATGTTAAGAAAAATATTTTTTTTGTTAAAATTTTCGGTATAGACCAATTTACCTTTTAAATCAAATATAGCAACATTTTTTATTATTGAAACTTTAGAATTAATAAATAAAAACTCGCTTGTAGGATTTGGAAAAATTGTAATATTGTTGATATAATCTTCTTCTTTTTTCATAGAAATTATTTCATGAAAAACGGAATCGGAAGCAAAACAATTGAAAATATTTGAAACTGTAACTGAAAAATATCCCGGGCAATAAGCATAAATCGATTGTGAAGTTTCAGCATTCGACCACAAATATGATTGAAAACCTGCTCCCGCATCGATAAGTGTTGGGAGATTCTCAACAGAAAAGATAGTATCGCTATCAAATTCAAATTCCGGTACAGGATCGAAATCCACAAAAATACTTCCAAATGAATTTCCGCAAACCGGATGAGAAATTGTTTGCTCATAGATGCCGTTTTCCGTAATCTCAATTGTCTGATTGCTTGAACCATTTGACCAAAAGTAATTTAAGTTAGGAAATCCTGCATCAATAATAATCGAATTTCCTACGCAAACAGATGTGTCATTTCCTAATTCCAATGTTTCTGGCAAAATATAAACATAAATTGAGTCAGTGTATAAAGTGTTGCATTTGTCAGAACAAATAACAAAATAATTTCCTTGATTTTCTATTTCAATAGAAGAAGAAATTTCGTTTGTTGACCATAAATATGAGACAATCGAACTATCAAAAATATTTAAAATCAATGATTCGTTTTCACAAATTATTGTATCATTCGGTAGGCGAAAATCAAGTTCAAGAAATTCTACTTCTGTGAAATCCGTTTCTATACCACAGGCATTTTCTACTGTAACAAAATAAGTAGCAGCTTGACATACAGAGATAGATTGAATTGTTTCTGTGTTAGACCAATAAAAAGTAGAGCCTGAATTTTGTGCGTCTAAAATAATTGTGTCATAAGGGCAAATAGTTGTGTCATCTGCAAGATTCAGAACTATAGGATAGTGTTTCGAAACTGTAACATTATCGTATCCCGAACCACATTGATTCGTAATTAACACTCCATATGTTCCTGCAGAATCAACAACAATAAATGGCAATGTTGAACCTGTATTCCAATAATAGCTGGAGTTTGGATATTCAATATAAATAATCGTTGAATTTCCTTCACACAAATTAATATTTGCCCCTAAATCGAAATCGGGGACTGAGATTGCTTCGATGATTATTGTGTCGAAAAAATTCCCACAACTATTCGATGCAATAACAGAATATGTTCCGGCTATGGAAATTTCTATTTCTTGAGAAATAGAGCCAGTTGACCACAGAAGTTTTGCGTTTGTAGGTTCAATACTTAAAATCTGAGAATTTCCTTCGCACAATTGCTGATCTTGCCCCAGGTTTATGTTCAATAATGTATCGAAACTTACAGTAATTTCGTCATATTCCGTACAATTTGCAACACTTACTAAAACTGAATAGATCCCGGAATTTGCTACAAATATGGAATCAAAAGTTTCGTCAGTACTCCAAAGGAAGGTTGCCGCACCATACAAATTAGAAAATTCAACATTTAAAATTTGTGTGTCGGAGAAACAAACATTTGAAATGTCAAGTCCAAGATTTGGTTCAATTTCATTATATTCAATGAAAATACTGTCGCTCACAGTTCCACAAATGTTTGAAATTTCGATAGTATAAAAGCCGGGCTTATCTACCAAAAATGTTGGTAAACTATCAGTTATCGTATAATTATCGAGTACTGCTGTCCAAAAATACGAGCAGTCGCCATTATCTGAAAAGTCGTATTCTAAAGTTTCGTTCGAGCACAAAACACTTGGATTTTGACCTAATTCTACACTTGGCAGATGGACAATTTCGATAGTTTGATATTGAATTTCGGTAGCCGAAGCAAATTGTGCTATACATTGAATAGTATATGTTCCGGGCGGATATATATAGCAAACATCGGAAAGAGCTGTTGAATGAAATTGAGGCGAATTCGAGGGATAGTTGAAATTCCAAAAAACACTCGAAATATAAGGAGAATTCAATTCAAATTTAGTTGTGTCATTTAAACAACCTGTTTGTATAAAAAAATCTGCCGATGTAAAATGTCCTGCAAAAAATGTTGGTAAACCTTCTTTGCAAATGTTGCCCTGGAGATAGATGGCAGAATCAACATAATTGCAGGAATTTCCCTGAATGTTCGGTTCATCAATCACGCCAAGATATTCCTGCATATTTTTGGCTACATATATTTTGCAATCAATTCCAATTTGGAGAGCTGCCCCATAAGGTCCGGAAATTGTTCCAATTTGTTGAACCGAGTTGATTATATCTGTAGCAGTTCCTGAAAGGTGCCATTGAAAAACCTGATTGCTCCAGCGGCGAGTTCCGTACAGAAAATCGCCATTCGACGAAAATTCAACTCCATAAGCATCAGCAAATCCATTTGTGCCAAGCCAGGACGGTGACTCGATACTCCTGTGGTTCGTCAACTCTCCGGTTGAATTATTAAAATCGTAAACCTCAAATTTATTTTGACCTTCGATTGCTAATGCAAGTTTTTCTCCATTCGCTGAAACTTTCATATAGCCCCGAGCATCAGCAGGAGCTGCAGCTGAATAATCATGCCCTATTTGTGAAATCATGGGGCTGTTAGACTGTATTCCAAATTGATTTATCAAATATGAAACGAAATTCGGATTTCCTCCATAATGAGCAATTATCCAAATGTCAGTGCCATTTTGATGAAGTGCGGCTGCAATTTTTTCACAAGCCGGAAGAAATAGTAATACGTTTTTTTGACTTGGAACAATATCTCCCAAGCCGCCATCTAAATTCATGTCAACAACAGAATATCTCAATCCATAAAAGCCAAAATCGTCTTCAACAGTGAAAATATAATATGTGTTTGTTGACAATGGTTCTTTAACAATTACAGCAGACTGGCTGGATGAAGAATTTCCGAACAAACCAAAACCATTTGGCATTTGATTGTGTAAGGCATTCCAAACGGTGATTCCATCTGTATAAAAAAGCAAGTTTCCGTTTGGGTCACAAATAGTTGCACAGCCTTCCTGTGTATCTAATTGACCACCTAAAATAGAAACCGGACCTGCTGGTGAAAATTCAATTCCGGCATTTGTGCCAAAATACCATATAAAAGCCTGCCCACATTGACTCAAAACAATTTCTGAATTTGTAATTAATATAAAAAAAACTAATATTAACTTTTTTGAATCCATATTTATTTTTAAATCAACTTTCAAAAATAGACATATTTTTTTGTAATTCGTTGCCTTTTGTAATTTCTTAAATATGCAATTGTTTTTCAGAAAAGCTATTTGTATTTTAATAGAGGAATTTTATATAAATTCCGGTAACCAATCGGTGTTCTGAAAAGTTATAAATAATTACTTTTTGATCTTCGCACCCTTTTGAGCTTCTTTGAGTAAGCTGTTTCGCAAAGAATCACAAAGAAGATATTGAGTTTCACAGAGAAAACTTATTGTTAACTTCAAGTTTCAGGCATCGATTAATTACACAGTCCGAAACAAGGAAAAAATTGCATTTTAGAGTTTGCCTAAAAAGCAACAGCTCTAACAAAAGTGTCTTTGTTTTGAGTATTTATCCTCACAAAATAAACTCCAACAGGATATTTCGAAACATCTAATTCTATGTTTTTTGCTTTATTTTTTTCGGTATAAATTAGTTTTCCAATCGAATTGTAAATGTCAATTTTTTCAATTTCAGCAATTTCAGAATTTATGAATAGCTTCTCTTTCACAGGATTTGGGTAAATAGAAATTGAGTTTTCAATTGAGTTTTCTCCAATTGAGTTTGGTCCTACTTTCAGATATGCTTCATCGTAGGCAGAGCAGCCAAATTCGTTGGTTACAATTACTGAATACAATCCTTCTTCAGAAATTTCTATTGATTGAGTGGTTTCGCCATTCGACCATAAATAAGAACTATATCCGCTACCTGCATCAAAAATAGCGGTGGTTCCAAATTCAATTTCTAAAGTGTCGAAACCAAATTCGAAAGTTGGTGATGGATCAACGCTTACAATAATGTTTCCGATAGCATCGCCGCAAATTGGGTCGCTGACTGTAACCGAATACATTCCTGCATCGTTAACTTCAATTGCTTGAATCGTTTCAGAAGTTGACCAAATATAAGTCAGTCCGGGAACTCCAACATCTAAAAGAAGTGTGCTTCCATCGCAAATGCTGGTGTCTGCACCCAATTCTATGCTTGTAGATAAAACATAAACCATAGCCGAATCAGT